>DASUDH010000121.1:0-10372 GCA_036275675.1 Solirubrobacteraceae bacterium
GCTGCGCCGCGGTGACGTGGTCTCGCGTCCGGCCGGAACCGGTGTCGCGCATGCGCTTCGTGCGGACGCGCAGGGTCTCACCTATCTCGCCTACGGCACCCGCGAGCCGGGGGACATGTGCTTCTATCCGCAGTCGGGGCGAGTATCGCTGCGGGGTCTTGGCATCGCCTTGCGCTCTCCCGAGATCGACTACCTGCCTGGCATCTGAGCGACGCTCGGCTGGCGTTGCCCCCGGCTGATCGCCTCGATGGCGTCCGCGGCCGCCGCTTGGCCTCCGGCCGTCGCATAGGCGCGACTCACGCGCTGAGCACCCGCACGGCGATCGATCGCCGTGCGGACGGCGTCTGCGAGTCGGTCGGGAGTCAGGCGGCGGGGGGAAAGGCGAACTCCGGCTTCGGCTACCTCTACGCGGCGCGCGGTCTCGAGCTGGTCTCGCCCGAAGGGCACGACTACGACTGGAACCCCAGCCGCAAGTGCCTTCTGGGTGATTCCCATGCCACCGTGGCAGACCACACACACCGCGCGCTCCAAGACCGCCTCATGGGGGACGAAGCGAATGACCTTACTCCCGGGTGGCGCGTCGAATGCAAGAGGGTCGTGCGCTGCCGTGGTGGCTATCACGGACATGCCGACCACGGGCAGCGCTTCCAGCGCGACGTGCACGAGGCGCTTGTCGCGCTGGTGATCGGTCGAGCACGTGACGAGCACCAGCGGGTCGGGCGTATCAGCAAGCCATGCCGCCGCCTGCGCAGGTGGCGCCCAGTTCATTGGACCGACCAGGCGCACGTTCGCCGGCCAGTCGCTGCGCGGGTACTCAAAGCCCTCGGCGGTGAGCGCCAGCAGCAGGGGCGGGCGCACAAACAGATCGCTATAGCGATCGAGCCTGGGCAGGCCGTGCCGAGCACGCAGCGCACCCAGCTCCGGCACGACCACACGGTCCAGGAGGGCGCTTGCGACGCGGTCGACGATCGCGTCACGCGCCCAGCCGAGCGGACCGCCCAGCGGAGGCAGTCCGAGGCCAAATGGCGGGGCGTCCCGGGAGGGGAGCGGCAGCAGGTAGGGCGAGTACATCGCCCACGGACGCCCTGAGGCCTCGGCCACTGTCGCGGCACCCCAGCAGTTGATGTCCACCAGGAGAACGTCCGGGTCGAACCGGTCGATCGCGGCGCGCAGATCTGGAGCCTCGTGCTCTGCGCGCGCGAGGAACGTCTCCAGCGCGCGTATGCCCCTTATCGCCTTGGAGCGCTCCTTGTAGTCGTCAAGCTCGACACGTTCGATGCGTCCCGACGTTGGTCCGGCGTCGATGCCGAGCCCGCGCATGAGCTCGACGTGCGATGCGAGTGTGCGTAGCGCGATCTCGTGACCGCGGTGCCGCAGCTCCAGCAGGACGGGCACGATCGGATACAGATGCCCGCGGGCCGGCGAGGTGTAGGCGAGTAGACGGATCACGCCTGGTAATGCCGTCGCGACGGCGCTTGCGAGGGTGGCTTTCCCTTCCGCTCACGCTGCGCCGCGTCCGGCTCGACTAGCCGCTCGACCAGCTCGACGAGCGCCGTCTCGGCTTCAGGGACGCCGAGCTTTATGTCGCGGCGCAGAAGCTTCCAGACGTATACGTCGCAGACGGCCACGAGCTGAGCCATGCGGCGTTCGCGCGTCTCCCCACTCAGCTTCGCGAGCTGCGGCTCGAACGTTTGCGCGACCCACTCGCTGTGGACCTCGCGACCACGGTCGGTTATCCTGCGCACCAATGGGGTCCGATGCTCCTCTGCGAGCGCGCGCATCACCAGGTCTCCCCATCGCTCGTAGTGGTCCATCAGATTGCGCACGGCCCCAGGAAGATCGCCGATCGGCGCCCGAGCGCGTTCTCGGCGCACGATCTCGCTTATGTGGCGTATCGCAGCCTCGATCAGTCCTTCCTTGGAGCCGAAGTGCCGCAACACCGTCTGCTTGGTGACGCCGGCCTTCGCCGCCACAGCCTCGAGCGATGCTCTTGACCATCCATCCTTGGAGAGCTCCTCGTTCGCGGCGTCGAGCAACGCTTCGCGGGTGCGCTGCTGTGCCTGCGCCCGTGCCACCTGCTTGTAGGTACGCTGACCCGCGTCGGCCATCATGCTTGCTCAGTCTTGCAGGGCCAGCGCTGCAGGCACCGATGTGGCGAGGTAGCCGGGGATCGCGAGGATGGCGAGCGCGGTGATGGTCATGAGCGAGGAGCTCCTCAAGGCATCCGGCACCGTTATGGAGTAGACGACTGGGAAGTTGATCACGTGGGCGAGCGCGCGATCGGCCAGCTGCTGGCCGTAGAGGCCGAAGATCGCCCCGCTCGAGCAGCCAACGCCCACCAACAACAGGCTCTCGAGCAGAGTCGTGCGCCACAGTGCGGCTCGGGGGAGCCCCTCGAGCTTGAGCTTGGCCAGGCGCGGGCGACGTTGCCAGACCATCGCGCCCGTCGCCGCGGCCATCGCGAGCACCGCGACGATTGGGATCAGTGTGGCAATCTGGGTAAGGCTTGCGAGGGCCTGACGGCTCAGCGCGCGCTGCTGATCGGCATGCTGGCTCGAGGTCTGCACGGCGAGCCCTGTATCGGTGTGCGGCCCACCCAGCGCGTGTTCGATCTCGTGGGCGCCGACGGCGGATGGGACCCCCGGTGCGAGCAGGATGTTGTAGGCGCTTGCGTCCTGGCTTCCCCAGGCGCGCGCGTAGTCGGAGGCGCTCATGAGTATCGCGCCAGGCGCCCAGCCGATGTTGGTGGACAGCGCCGCGATTCGGAAGGTCATAGGGTCGGGGGTTGGCAGCGTGAATGCCTGACCGATTCGGAGGTGGTGCTCTTCCGCGAGCGCCTGTGAGACGACCAGCCAGTTGCCGCTGCGCACGCGTTCTGTCGCCTGGCGCAGGTTGCCCTGCAACAGCTGGTCCGCTGGCAGCAGCGGGGTGGCTTGACGGGGCGGGGCGATCACCAGCACGCGGCGATCGTCGTAGTCCAGCAGACCACTGCGGTAGAGGCGCACCGCTCACACACCTGGGAGGCGTTCGAGCCTGGCACGTTCGACGGGGTTGAACGGGGCTGTCTTCAACAGGTTGTAGGAGCCGGTGGGAGAGACCCACACATCGGTGAACGCGTTCGTATCGCGCGCCGCGTTTTCGAGGCCCGCGAGCAGGTCGCCGTGTGCGCCTTGGATCGCGACGCCGCCGAAGATGGCGATCGCGCCAGTCGCCGCGATGGCGACCGCACGCGAGCGTGCTGCGCTCAGCTCCATCGTCGCGATGTGCGGGATGGGGCTCACGATCATGGAGGCGAGCCGTTTGACAAGTGCGAGCGTCGCGCTGAGAACGATCGGCAACTCCAACAGCAGCGCTCCTACCAGCAGCACCATGGCGGGGATCGCCGCGTCTGGGGCGGCCAGCAGGAGCGCGGTGGCGGCGCCAAGACAGACCAGGCCGGCGAGTGCCCGCCTGCGCCCGTCGCCTGCGCCTGCGCGGGAGCCGTCTTGCGGGTTGATCGCAGCGAGCGGATCGCGCGAGAGGATGTCGCGCAATGGGCTGAGCACCGCCACGATCGCGGCCAGCATCCCCCCACCCGTGGCGATCGCGACGCTCTGCAAGCTCACGACGCGCTGGGAGCCGAGCGCGAAGGCTAGGGAGAGGAACGCCGGGTTGGAATGGAAGAGGTGGATCGAGAGCTCCTCTCCCAGCGCCAACCCGAGCACGCACGCGACGAGACCCAGCACGACGGCATCGAGGAGCAGCACCGCGATCACCGTCGGAGGGGTGTACCCATCGCGGCGCAGATCGGCGATCAGTCGCCGGCGCTGTGGGACGGTGAGCAGCATCGCGTTGAACGCGAACAGGAACCCCACGAGCGCGCTGATCACCGAGAACAGCGCGGTTGACTGGTTGCTCGCGGCTGCGGCCTTCGAGAACAGCTTTTCGTCATAGTCGGTGGGCTCGACGTTCAAGCGACCACCGGCGAGCGTAGTCAGCGCCGCTCGTACCTGAGCTTCTGAGCCAGAGGCTGGCTGCACGAGAATGCGGCTCACGCGAGAGGACAGGCCAGTCATTTCCTGTGCGTAGGACAGCTGCGTGATCGCGATTGGGCTTGCGATCAACTGCCCGATCTGCTTTTCGTGAAGCTGGGCATAAAGGGGAGCCTGAGTCGTGTGTCCGGCGAGCTGGAAGGTGACTTCTTCGCCGAATTTGGTGACGCCGATGGTCTTCGAGAGCGGAGCGGGAAGCACAACCGCGCCGATTTCCCCGAACGGCGTGAAAGCGGTGTGACGCACGAGTGCCCCGCCGAGCTCGGAGAGGCTCGGATCGGCTCCGATCAGCTCGACGGACTCACTGCCACGAGGCCCGATCGCGTTCGCTCCAGCTTCCAGCAGGGGTGCCGCGACATGCACGCCGGGGAGACGGCGCACAAGGCTCAGCATGCCTTCCGGGAAGCCATGCGGGTCGCGTGCCAGCAGTTGCAGCGTCGCGTTACCGACTATCCCCCGCGAGAGTTGGGCCACGGAGCTTTGGAGGCTCGAGCTGGAGACCTGCGAAGCGAAAAGCAGCGCGACTCCGGCGGCGATCCCCACGACGGCGATGCACTCCTGCACCCAACGAGCACGCATGCACACGCGGTAGAGGCGCAGAGCGTTCGATGGCTTTACGACTGCCCCCCCTCTACCGCGGACGGCGAACCCGACCGCTCGACCGCTCGCCCACTAACCCACGCATCGACCGGCTCGGCCGCCTGCGTGTACGCCGGATCTGCCTCATAGTCTGAGAGCCTGCCGTCGCGCAACCCGTACACGCGGTCGGCATAGTAGGCCGCCATCGGGTCGTGGCTAACGAGCACGACCGCGACGCCCCGTTCGCGGCACAGTCCCCGCAGCAGCTTGAGCACTTCGCGACCACGCTGGGTGTCGAGGCTCCCGGTGGGCTCGTCCGCGAGTAGCATGCTTGGCTTGGTGGAGAGCGCCCGTGCGATCATCACGCGCTGACGCTCACCCATCGAGAGCGTCTCGGCGCGATGCTGCAGGCGCTCACCCAGACCGAGACGTTCGAGCAGGGGCGCAACCTCACGCTGGGCGTCGCGCCAGCGCATCGCCTTCAGCAGCTTCAGCACCGTGTTGTCGATCGCGGTGACACCCGGGAGCAGGTCGAAGCTCTGACGGATGAAGCCCAGCTCGGAGAGCCTGAAATGCGAAGCCTCTCGCTCGGAGAGCGAAGAAATGTCGCGCCCGCCGATCAGGACCGCGCCGGCCGTGGGTTCCAGCAACGTTGCCACCATCAGCAAGAGCGTCGTCTTACCCGACCCGCTTGGGCCGTACAAAGCGACCATCTCACCGGCCGCTACCTTCAACGACACGCCGTCCACCGCACGCACCGTCTCCCCGCCAACGGCGGGGTAGTGCTTCACAAGCTCACGCAACTCGAGCATTCGATCTTCCCATCCGCCCGAGTCAGTCCGACACCCTGCCACTCACATGAACGGTGACAGCGTAGTTGGATCGTCGAATGGTTCCGCTAAAGCTCAGGCCCGATCCCCGGGCATGGTTGTAGATTCCTGTTCCACGATTGATCGACAGCGATCCGGAGAAGTGTCCCACCGCTCCTTCTCTGCGATAGTGCGCGGCTCCATAACCCGAGATTGAGCCCGCTCTTGGATAGATGTTGACTTCAGCCGTAACGCGGCTGGTCGAGACGATCTTAAGATGAACATAGATCGGGCCTATAATCGTGCCCAACCCCGAGCCCTGCTCGTTGAGTGTGAAGCCATGCCTGCTGGTGAGATGCAGATTGCCGCTCTCGTTCAGGGAGATCGTTCGCGCGGGGAGCGCGGGTGAGCCCGCGGCCCGCGTCACGTCAGGCCCAAGAGGCCCAAGTGCCGACAACACACCGAAGTAGACCGTCGCGGACGTGAGGGCACAGCAGAGCTTGATAGATCGACAACTCTGATGATATATTTGTGGCACCTGATTCCCTTTCGTTGTCTGACTATTCATCGCGGACAGATAGCCGTGGCCAGAGCACTGCCACTTGACCCATCGGCGTAGGTGAATTCGGCAGCGAACCGAAAGCCGCCCGCCGGACAGTGGGAGGGCACCACAATAGTGTTCGCAACGTGTGATCGGCGCACCTTGCTCGTGCCAACTGTGAGCGACAATGTGACTATCGAGACATCGGGCTCGAGGGGTAGCGAGGGAATTGTGGGAATGGACATCACCAAGTCTTCCCCATAAGGCGCGCGATCCGGGCGTACCGTCCCGGTGAACACCATCCGCTCGTCGAATGGGGTATAGCCCTGGCCGAGGATCTCGAATGTCGGCTGCAGGTTATGCAGGGGCCCAACGAAGGCCCACAGAGCGATATTCTCGGTCAGGATCTGAGACCCCGCATGCACCTCCGCGAGTGCATGTCCCCTGCCGATCTGCGATTGGGGTGGACAGCCGCTTGCGCCGTGGGCCCGCAGCTGCGCCGCGGCGCAGCTGCGCAGATCTGGGATTTCGAGGCTCAGCCCGGCGGGAAGCCGCCAGACCGATCGACGCACCGGGGAGGGCACGCCAGATTCCCCTCCGTAGTATCGGATCGTCAAGCCGAGAGCTCCCTTGGCACCAAGCCGATCGGGGAGGAAGGCGGGCGCGATGCTGGCGGAGGGCGCCGCCTGTGCAGTGGCGGTCAGCGTCACGCATACCGCAAGGGCAAGGACGACCGCGCGGGCGGCTATTTGCGCGGGCATGGGATGGTGGGGTTGACGGTGAGATTGGTGCCATCGGCGAAGTCGATGGTTCCCTCACTCGGGAAGCCCCCGCGAGGACATGTCTTAGGGACGACGATACCCTTCAGATGGGTCAAGGTCTTCTTACCGCGAACTGTCTTGTAGTAGGCGACGTTCGCGGCGCCGAGCGTCGCAAAAACGCTTTCCACCGAGGCGTAAGGAGCCCCCGGGAGCGCAGATATGAGTGGCACTTCGACGCTGAAGCCAAGTCCGTAGGGCTTGGGCGCGCGAACTTCCCTCGCCACCAGGACGAGTTCCACGGTGACCGGCGAGACGGCGCTGGCGTAGACCAGCAACGCCAGGCGCCCCCTTTCCTTGGAGGCAAAGAAGAAGTCGAGCGTGTACGCCTCGCGGATTGTTTCTTTTGGAAGTTCTAGCAGTCCAACGCCGCCGCCAAAACCGGCACGCGAGTTGGCCGGACAGCCATTGGGACCCAGTTCCCTCAGCTTCGCCGCTACACAGGTGCCGGCGTCGCGCGCGTCCACAGTCATGCCGGCCGGCCCGTAGATCGTGAACTTGGTGATCGGCGCGGACGGCCCGCCCGTGGTTGACAGGAACCTCCCGGTTACCGAGAGGTTGGTCGAGGCGCCCAGCTTGTCGGGGGTGAATCTCTCGTGGACTATCAACGTCCCCCTCGCCCAGGCCACCGTCGCGACGATCACGCATACGCACGCCGGGGAGGCCGCAAGAACAATCCGAACCTTGGGCGTCATCGCCATCTCTCTCTCCCTCCTGATCCGCGGGCATGACGCCGGCTTGGTGTGGCCCATCTCGAGTGCTGCCATCTCCCCACCTCTTCACGTTACCGACAGTAACACGAATCTGTAGGGCCGTCAACCTGTGCGCGGAGGTCGATCGGCGGATCCCCTACACGGCTGGCCTATGCCTGACTATGCCCGGGGCTTCGAGGTCGCTCGGTCGACTGGCGTCGTGAGCACGGTGCACGATGAGTTTCGCCGTATGGAACTGTCTCCACATCGAAATCTTGATGACGAAGGAGACGAGACCGATGGTCGCCTCGATGCAGCGGACCGTCACCCTGCCGACCAGAGGTCCGCTAGCGCGCGCCGACCTCCCCGGGCTCTCCGAGCGGACCTGCGCCCTGCTCAGGAGCAGTGGCTGTGTGCTGCGCTGCGAGGTCGCAGGAGTGTCGCCCGACGCGAGGCGATTTTTCAGCCACCATCGTCGGCATCAGCTGAGGCGAGAGCTGCGATGAACGGCTCACGGATCGCCGGGTCACAGTGCTGCTCCTGGAGTGCTCGCTTCTCCGCGTCAGGGTTCTCACCGGCGGGGTAGTCCTCGCCTGGTCCGCAGGCAAGCGGCAGCGCGGAGCACCCATCCCACGCCGTTCCGGGGAACGTCGTGTCGATCTCCACGCGCCGCCCGTGGAGCCTGGCGGTGATGTAGCGGTGGACGTCGACGAGCCCGTCCTCGGGGATGACCTCGGCGACCCCCGCGCCGAACAGCTCGTGAGCACGAGCGCGATCGAGCGTGTAGACGCGGTGTACGATCAGCGGCTCGGTCTCGGGGAAGCGCTCGGCGAGCACACGGGCGAGGAACAAATGCTTGGTGGAGCACGTGCCGCGCTGCTCGCGCAGCATCCCCTCCACAGTGCGGTCGCTCGGACGTCCATAGGGAAGCGCCCGCACTGCTTCGACCAGATCGAGCAGCGAGGCATCGGCAGAGAGCAGCGCGTCGATGCAGGCAGCGGGCCGAGGCTTGGCCTCGTCATAGCGCTCAAGCCCGTCGTCGGGAATGGGCTCCCAGGGGGCCGCGTAGGCAACGAAGGAGCGCCAGCTCGGCCGGATGCCAGGATCGCCGTCGAAGGCGCCCAGCCGCACGCTCATCTGTGTGTGATCCTCAGCATCGCGGCTGAAGAGGTGAGCGCCGCACTCGCTGCAAAAGAGCTTTTCGTGACCGCCCTCGGGATGACGCCACATCTTCAACAGCCCCTCGCCTTGTAGCAGTCGCAGGGTGCGCCCATCGATCCTCGCCTGCGCCGAGCTGGCCGTGCCGGTTCGGCGCTGACAGCGCGTGCAGTGGCAGTAGCCGGCGGTCAGCGGCGGGGCGGTGAGCTCGAAGCGCACACCTTCACACAAGCAGGCTCCGGTCAATGCGCTGTCGCTCACGGCAGGAGAGTCTGGCATGTCAGGCCGCTCCTTTCCCCATGCCGGTGGACGATGCTAGTCGGTGATTTCGACCTGGACTTCGCATGTGACCGAGTTGGCGATGAAGCATGCCGTGTGCGCGATCGTGCAGGCCCCTGACTGCACCCCAGGCGCTCGAAGGCGTGCTCCAACATCAACAGCTTGGCGTCCGCGTTGGCGCCCGTGCGCCATGCAGCTGGGACGAGCCAGGTTGCGCCGATCTCAAGGCCGCGGTGCTCCTGGCGCAACCTGTGAAAGCGCGTGCTGCCGATCACCTCGGCACTTTGAACGGTCGATCGTCGTCAACACGTACTCGCTGCCCGCCTCGGTCTCAGCAAGGCTCGACCGAAACCAGGAATCGAAGAACTCCCGACTCTTGCCGACAGGGGTCGTCCGCGTCCAGATCTCCGGGTACTGGGAAGCCGCCCACAGTCCCTCCTCGTGACGAGCCTCGAGCGGCTCCAACACGACGATCTCGCCCTCCATGCGTCTTGCCAACCCGTCCCACATCTCGCCCCGGAGGCTACCGGCAAGCCACACGGATCAATCCTCTGTGAGGCGGACGAAGCGCACCCGGTCACACTGCTGCGCGTAGCCCACTGCCTGCCAGAAGCCCATCGCGACGGGATCGTCCTTGGCGACGATCGCGGTGAGCCTGATCGCGCCACGTGCTCTCAGGCGACGCTCGCCCTCTTGCAGCAGAGCCGTGGCGATCCCTTGCCGCCGCCGGTCGGGGTGGACCGCCAGCCGGTAGAAGCTGCCCCGCCACCCGTCCCAGGCGGCGATCAGCGATCCGACGACCACGCCACCCGATTCCGCGAGCACGAGCGAACCGCCGTTGCAGGCCAGCAGGCGCGAGAGTCCCTCGGGCGTATCGCTGACGCTCGCTGGGCCACCTGCGGTTTCCCACAGGCCCAGCACGGATGCGATGTCCTCCTTGCCGGCACTGCGAATCACCAACACGCGTGGCCAACGCACCGCGACCTGCTTATCCTCGATACGTCGCCGGTACTCCTGCTCGGTGACTCGCCGCGGATTGCGCCTGCAAACGAGACCGAGCAGGTCCTGTAGCCCACAGGGAGCGACTACCTGGATGCTGTTGTCGACGTGCAGGCGAATCGCGACTGACGTGGCCGTCTCCGGCCAGGTGCCCACCCCGTCGGCGCTAGACGTCAATGGCTGCGCTTCGATACCGAAGACCTCCGGGTACCAAAGATGAACTCCAGCCTGATTCGTCACGTCCCACGGGATGTCTGGCTCGTGCGCACGAAGGGCGTCAAGCACGTCCTGCTCCCGGTCGCTCCCGAGCGATGTGGGATCGAAGAACACCAGATCGATGTCCTTGGGTGTCGTTGGCGCGTATCCATGCAGATGATCCCAGATGAGGTCTCGGATCATCCCCGCACCGATGAGCCAGTCCGGTGGGTCGACCGTCCGCGCAGCGCGTAGGGCGCGCATCATTATT
>DASUDH010000122.1:0-2590 GCA_036275675.1 Solirubrobacteraceae bacterium
GGGTAACTACGCGAAGCTGGCGTTGATCTTCGCGCAGACCGATCCCGAGCTCGGCCACAGGGGTCTGGGGTGCTTCCTCGTGGACACCGACCAGCCGGGCTATCAGGCGCAGGCGATCGAGCACAAGATGGGGCTGCACGCCTCCGACACGGCATCGATCTCTCTGGAAGACGTGGAGGTGGCCGAGGACGGCCTGCTCGGTCAGGTAGGAGACGGCTTCAAGGTGGCGATGTCGGCCCTCGACTCGGGGCGCTACTCGGTGGCGGCCGGGTGCGTGGGCATCTGCCAGGGGTGCGTTGAGGAGTCGGTGAGATACGCGCAGGAGCGCGAGCAGTTCGGCAGGCCGATCGCGAGCTTCCAGCTCGTGCAGGCGATGATCGCGGACATGGTGCTCAAGACCGATGCCTCGCGCATGCTCGTGTGGCGTGCGGGGTTCCTGAAGGACAAGAACCGTCCGAACACACTTGAGACCTCGGTCGCCAAGCTGCACGCAACGGAGGCGGCGGTGGAGTGCGCCAACACCGCGATCCAAGTGCACGGCGGGGCTGGATACGTCGACGACCATCCCGTGGAGCGCTACTTCAGGGACGTGCGCGTGACGACGCTGTACGAGGGGACTTCCCAGATCCAGAAGCTGATCATCGGGCGTGCCATGACGGGCATCAACGCGCTCGTCCCGTCCTGAACGGATCCACGGTGGAGCGGGAGGCTTTGGATTTGGAGGGATTGGGGGGGCGTACCCCCGGTGTGATCGGCGTGGTGGGCTCTGGCACGATGGGCGCCGGTATCGCCCAGCTTGCCTGTAGGGCCAGTGTTCGCACGCTCCTGCACGACCCACTGCCCGAGGCGCTCGCCCGAGGGGCAGTACGAGCGCGGGAGGGGTTGGCAAAGGAAGCCACCAGGGGCAAGCTGAGCGCCGAGCAGGCGCAGGATGCCGCCGAGCGTCTGGAGCCGGTGGACAGCCTTGAACAGCTGGCGCCGTGCGAGCTCGTGATCGAGGCGGCCCCCGAGCGCTTGGAGGTCAAGCACGAGCTGTACCGGCGCCTGTCGGAGATCGTGACCGAGGAGTGCGTGCTGGCGAGCAACACCTCTTCGCTGCCGATCACCGCGATCGCCGCGGCAGCCACGCACCCCGAGCGCGTGGTGGGGATGCACTTCTTCAACCCTGCCCCGCTGATGCGCCTGCTCGAGGTGGTCGCCGGCCTGCTCTCGGGCAAGCGGGCGCTCGCGCTCGCCGACGCGACGGGCAAGGCGATGGGCAAGGACGTGATCCGCGCTGCCGACGGGCCAGGCTTCCTCGTGAACCGCTGCAACCGGCCGTTTGGCCTGGAGGCGCTGCGACTGCTGGCGGAGCGGATCGCCGACGTGCCGACGATCGACCGGGTGGTGCGCATGGGCGGCGGCTTTCGCATGGGGCCATTCGAGTTGAGCGACCTCGTGGGGGTGGATGTGGGCTTCGACGTGTCGAAGAGCTTCTACGAGCTGAGCTTCGGCGAGCCGCGTTGGCGCCCCTCGCCGATCCAGGCGAGGCAGGTGGCGGCCGGCCTGCACGGGCGCAAGAGCGGCCGCGGGTACTACGACTACTCGGGAGAGGGGCCGCACCGGCCGCCCGACCCAGAGCCGCCGCGGACGGTTGCGCCCGTGGACGGCGAGGGGTTGGTCGTGATCTGCGGCCACAACACGCTCGCCGGGCAGTTGCGCGAGGCGGCGAGAGGCGCCGGCTATGAGATTCGGTCCTCGCACGACCCGCAGACCGAGCTGCCGGCGCTGATCGTTGAGTGCGGCGACTTGAACGACGAGCCAGTGCCGCGTGGCGGACCGCGCCTGGTGCTGTGCGATCGAGGTTCGCTCGCGACGCTCGATCCCGGGGGGCCGTCGGTGGGCTTCCACGCGCTCCCGCCGTTCGACCAGTGCCGTTTGGTGGAGCTCACGCGCAGCGAGAGCTCCTCGCCCGCGGCCGTATCACGCGCCGAGCGTTTCTTCGGGGCGATGGGCAAGCATGTGGAGTGGGTCGGAGACGCGCCGGGGCTCGTGCTCGGCAGGATCGTGTGCCAGGTGATCAACGAGTCGGCGTTCGCGCTCGGGGAGGGTGTGGGCAGCGCCGGGGACATCGACACGGGGATGGTGCTGGGCATGAACCACCCGCGCGGCCCGATGGCATGGGCGCAAGAGATCGGCCTCGACCACGTGCTCGCCGTGCTGAACGCGCTTTGGGATGAGTACCGCGAGGAGCGTTATCGTCCGGCCCCCGCGCTGCGGCGCCACGAGCTGGGCTAGCGCCCCTCCATCTCACTGCCGGGTCTTCCGCCCGCTGCACTTCGTAGCGCGCTCACCCGATCCGCGCTAGGCAGCGGTGTCGGCCACTGGAGCCCACTGCGCCTCGGCCAGATCGCCGACGGGCATCCCCTCGGGGGTCGGAACCTCGGGTGTGTCGCGCAGATACCACTCTGCGTCGAGCGCCGCCTGGCAGCCTGAGCCCGCGGCGGTGACCGCCTGGCGGTAGGTGTGGTCGACGATGTCGCCGGCGGCGAACACTCCCGGGCGGTTGGTCCGGGTGGAGCGGCCGTCCACGCGCACGTAGCCGTCCTCG
>DASUDH010000123.1:0-16407 GCA_036275675.1 Solirubrobacteraceae bacterium
CGGAGTCGACGGGCGGGGGGAACTCGCTGGGAGCGCGGAGGTGACCGTTCATGGAGGACATGACGACCTACGAGCCCTTCTTCGCCTTGACCGCGTCGGTCAGCTTGGGAAGGATCTTGTTCAGGTCGCCGACGATCCCGAGGTCTGAGAACTCGAAGATCGGGGCGTTCGAGTCCTTGTTGATCGCCACGATGTTCTCCGAGGACTGCATGCCGACCTTGTGCTGGATCGCGCCCGAGATCCCCGCCGCGAGGTAGAGCTTCGGCGAGACCGTCTTGCCGGTCTGGCCGATCTGCGCCGCGTAGGGGTACCAGCCGGCGTCCACCACCGCGCGCGTAGCGGCCACCGCCGCGTTGTTGCCGAACGCGCCCGCGAGATCTTCGCACAGCTGGAAGCCCTCGGCCTTGCCGAGGCCGCGACCGCCGGCGACGAGGATGTCGGCGCCCTCGATGTCGACGTCGGCGCCGCGCTGTTCGCCGCGCGTGACCATCGTTGCCTGCTTGGCGTGCTCGCTCAGCTCGAAGCTGACCGACTCCACGGGGGCCGTGCCGGCGCCGCTCTCTTTGATCTCAAACGCGTTGAGCCTGCCGATCACGATGCCGATGTCGGAGCGGTACTTGATCTCCGAGATCGCCGAGTCGCCGAGGATCGGGCGCTCTGCGATCAGCTCGCCGCCCTCCGCACGCACCGCGGTTACCTCCATCGCCACGCCGGCGCCCAGACGCGCAGCCAGGCCGGCGCCGATCTCGAAGCCGAGCAGGCCGCCGCCGAAGAGGGCGTATTTGTAGTCGCCGCCGGAGATCGCCGCGCCCATCGCGTCGACGACCGGCTGCGCGAGCCCTTCGGGGCCCTCGGCGACGAGCGCCTTCTTGGCCCCGTAGGCGCCGAGCGAGGCCGCCAGCTCCTGCGGGACGCCTTCGCCGACGAGGATCGCGTGCGCCTCGCCGCCGAGCTCGGCGGCGAGCTTGGCGCCCTCGGAGACGGCGCCCAACGAGTTCTTGTTGATCGCGCCTTCGTAGTGGAGCGCGTAGACCAGGATGTTTGCCATGTCTATGTTTCCTCTCGCGGTCTATATGAGCTTGCGCTCGTCGAGCCAGGCGACGATCTTCTCGACCGTCTCGGCGGTGTCTTCGTCCTCGATGATCTCGCCCGCCGCCTTGGCCGGGGGCGCCTTCGCGGCGACCCACTGGGCGGCGGAGTGCTCGCCGCCAACCTTCGACGCGTCGACGCCCACGTCGGCGGCGGTGACCGTATCGAGCGGCTTCTTCTTGGCGCCCATGATCGCCTTCAGCGACGGGTAGCGCGGCTCGTTGATCGCGTCGCCGACGGAGATTACGGCGGGCAGCTTGACCTGCACCGTGTCGTAGCCGTACTCGGCCTGGCGCTCGCAGCGCAAGGCGTCCGAGGAGACGTCCATCTTGATGACCTGCGTCAGCGAGGGCATGCCGAGGTGCTCGGCGACGACCGCGCCGATCGTGTAGCACTCGCCGTCGTCCGATTGCTGGCCGAGCAGCACGAGGTCGGGTTTCTCGCGCTGGAGGGTCTGCGCGAGCGCGTAGCCGGTGGCGGCGACGTCCGAGCCGGCGACGGCCGGGTCTGACAGGTGCACGGAGCGGTCGGCTCCGAGCGAGACGGCCTTGTGCAGCGCGCGCACGGCGCTCTCCGGGCCCATAGTCACGGCCACGATCTCCTCGACGGGGGCGACGCCGCCCTCGCGAACCTGCATCGCAGCCTCGATGGCGTGCGTGTCGTACGGGTTGAGGTTCTTCTCCCCGCTGCGGTCCATGCGCCCCGTCGAGCTGTTGATGCGCTTCTCGACGGCGGCGTCCGGAACCTCCTTCACCAGGATGCAAATCTTCATTCAGCTACTCCTTGAGGGGTCTCGATGTCGCAATCCTATCTAAGTTGACTGATGAGTCAATCAGGACTTTCGCGCGCACCCGCGCACACGGGCAGCCGGCACGTGACTAGTTGACGCCACGCTCGCCGGTGGCCGCGCGGATGAAGTCGACGATCGCCTGCGTGGGCGCCCCGGGCGTGAACACCTCGGCCACGCCGAGGCTCTTCAGCTCGGGGATGTCTTCGGCGGGGATCGTGCCGCCGACCGTCACCACGACGTCGTCGATCGACTGCTCGCGCAGGAGCTCCACCACGCGCGGCACGAGCGTCATGTGGGCGCCGGAGAGGATCGACAGGCCGACCGCGTCGGCGTCCTCCTGGATGACGGTCTCGACGATCTGCTCGGGGGTCTGGTGCAGGCCGGTGTAGATGACCTCCATGCCCGCGTCGCGCAGCGCGCGCGCGATGATCTTCGCGCCACGGTCGTGGCCGTCAAGGCCGGGCTTTGCGACGACGACGCGGATCTTGCCCTTCGCGTGGGTGGTGGGAGACATCGCCCCGCAGATTATTGGCGTGCGGAGGCACGCGTCGCCAGACCGTCCCTGGCCGCCATCCCGACGCCCGCGGCGGCCGTGCCGGCGGCGAGCGCCGCCGCCAGCTTCAGGCGCCGTGCCAGGCGGTCCAGGCGCACGATCTCCCAGCCCTCGCTCCTTGCGATGCGGGTCAGCTTCTGGTCGGGATTGACGACCACGGGGTGACCGACGGCGCGCAGCATCGGCAGGTCTGACTCGGAGTCCGAGTAGGCGTAGGAGGTCGACAGGTCCAGGCGCTCGCGCTCCGCCAGCTCGCGCAGCGAGACGACCTTGCCCTCGCGATAGTTGAAGGGCGCTGCCGCTCGCCCCGTATAGCGGCCTTCGCGCACCTCGAGGCGCGACCCGACGCCTCCGTCGAAGACGAGCACGCGCGCGAGCAGGTCGGCCATCTCCTGCAGCGCCGCGGTCACGATGTATACGCGCCGCCCGGCCTCCTGATGGTCGTAGGCGCGCTGCAGCATCTGCGGGTACAGGCGCGGCAGCACGCCCGCGAGCACGCGCGGCGCGAGGCGCTCGAGCTCGCGCACCGGCACACCGGCGATCAGCTCGCCGACGCGCCCGCGCACGGCGTCCGCGCGCTCGTCGGTCGAGCCGCGCAGGCGGAAGCGCAGGTTTTCGTAGACGTCGCGCAGCAGCCGTCCGCGCGTGATCATGCCGCTCTCGAAGGCGGCGCGCGCGAAGTAGACGCCGGAGGACCCCGCCATCAGGGTCCTGTCGAGGTCGAAGAACGCCGCGGCGCGCGGACGCTCGCCGGCATCGCCACACGCGCGCTCGCCCACGTCCCCGCCCGCGTGCTCGTCCGCCAGCCCGGTCACCTCACGCCCCCTGCACCAGGGCGTCGCCGGTGACCTCGCTCACCTCACACCCGCAGGATGACCGCGTCGCCCTGGCCCCCGCCGGAGCAGATCGCGGCGCAGCCGAGGCCGCCGCCGCGACGGCGCAGCTCGTAGACGAGGCTGCCGAGGATACGCGCGCCGGTGGCGCCGATCGGATGGCCGAGCGCCACGGCGCCGCCGTTGACGTTGACCTTGTCCTCGTCGATGCCGAGCATGCGGATCGAGTTGAGGGTGACCGACGCGAACGCCTCGTTGATCTCCCACACGTCGATTTCCTCCGCCTCGAGGCCAGCCTGCGCGAGCGCCTTGGAGGCAGCCAGGGCGGGGGTGCGGGCGAGGTAGGCGAATTCGTCGGCGCTCTGCGCGTGCGCGACGATCTCGGCCAAGACCTCCTTGCCGTTGGCGGAGGCCCACGCGTCGGAGGCCACGACGAGCGCGCCACCGGCGTCGTTGACTCCGGGGGAGTTGCCGGCTGTGTGCGTGCCGTCTTTGCCGACCAGCCCGGGCAGGGCGGCGAGCTTCTCCAAGGAGGTGTCGCGACGCGGGCCCTCGTCGATCTCCACCACAGTGTCGCCCTTACGGCCTTTGACCGTGACGGACACGATCTCCTCGGGCAGGCGACCCTCGTCGGTGGCCTTCAGGGCCAGCTCGTGCGAGCGCAGCGCCCAGCGGTCGAGATCGGCGCGCGTGAGCTCCAGCTCATCGCCGACCTCGGTCGCCTCGACGAACATCTGCTTGCCGGAGAACGGGTTTGTCAGGCCGTCGTGGATCATCGCGTCGAGCGCCTGCACGTCGCCCATGCGGAAGCCGACGCGGGCGCCCGGCAAGTGGTAGGGCGCCCGCGACATCGACTCCATGCCGCCTGCCACCCCGACCTGGACGTCGCCCGCGCGGATCGCCTGGTCGAGGATCACCGTGGCGCGCACGCCCGAGGCGCACACCTTGTTGATCGTCTCCGAGGAGACCTCCTTGGGGATACCGGCCTTGATCTGGGCCTGCCGCGAGGGGATCTGGCCCTGGCCGGCCTGCAGGACCTGGCCCATGACGACGTGCTCGATCCGCTCGGGCTCCACGCCGGCGCGCTCCAGCGCGGCCCCGATCGCGACCGCTCCGAGCTCGGTGGCGTCGAGCGTTGACAGCCCTCCTCCCATCTTGCCGATGGGTGTGCGCGCGGCGCCGAGGATCACGGTCTTGGGCATCGAGGCGATTCTCCTGAAAGTTTGGATACGGTCGGCTTTCGACCGGGGGACGAGAATCCTAGCGGGGCCGATATCGTGCCCGGATCGTGAACGTGTCGTGGACAACCGTGAGCGCGGGACAGACAGACGCCGACACCGTCGCGATCGGCGTGTTCGAGGGGGAGGAGCCGGGGGCGGGCACGCCTGCCGAGATCGGCGAGTTGCTGTCGAGCGGCGAGGCCCGCCGCTCGCTGAAGTCACTCGCCGTGGGACACGGCGATGGCAAGCGCTGGCTCGTCGTCGGCCTGGGCGCCCGCAACGACTTCACGCCCGAGCGCGCCAGGGTGGCGGCCGCCGGCGCTCGCGAGCGCGCGAAGGAGATCTCCACGCGCGTGCTGTGCTGGCAGGCGCCGACCGCCGCTCAGGGAGAGGGCGGCGTAAGCGGTGAGGTCGTGGCGGCGCTCGTGCAGGGAACCGCGCTCGCCGACTACAGCTTCGAGAGCCATAAGTCCTCTGTCAAGGACGAGCAGGGAGCGGACTCCAAGCCCAAGCGCCTGGAGCGCCTGATCGTCTCGGGCGACGGTGACCTGCAGACGGTCGTGAGCGAGGCGGCGGTCGTGAGCGAGGCTGTGAACGAAGCGCGCGACCTGCAGAACCGGCCCGCCAACGACCTCACCCCGACCGCCCTCGGCGAGCACGCCCGCAAGCTCGCGAGCGAGATCGAGCACCTGTCCGCGGAGGTGGAGGGACGCGAGCGCATCCTCGCCCGCTCGATGGGCGCGTTCGCGGCGGTGGCCCAGGGCTCCGAGCAGGAGCCAGCCCTGATCGTGCTGCGCTACGAGCCGCCCGGCGCGGGCGGGCCGTTGCTCGGGTTCGTCGGCAAGGCCGTCACGTTCGACAGCGGCGGCATCTCGCTGAAGCCCGGAGCGAAGATGGCAGAGATGAAGTTCGACATGTCCGGCGGGGCGGCCGTGATCTGCGCGCTCGCCGCAATCGCGCGGATGAGGCTGCCGGTCAGGATCGTGGCGGTCGTGGGCGCCACCGAGAACCTGCCCAGCGGCCGCTCGGTGAAGCCCGGGGACATCGTGACGGCGTCCAACGGCAAGACGATCGAGGTCAACAACACCGACGCCGAGGGCCGGCTCGTGCTGGCCGACTGCCTATGTCACGCCGTGTCGCTGGGAGCCGAGCGGATCGTCGACCTGGCGACGCTCACGGGCGCCGTGATCATCGCGCTCGGCTCGACCTATGCCGGCCTCATCGCGAGCGACGACACGCTCGCCGCGCGGGTCTCGCAAGCGGGCGAGCGCAGCGGCGAGATCGTGTGGCGGTTGCCGTTGCACGAGGAGTACGACGAGCTCATCAAGGGCAAGTACGGCGATCTCGACAACGCCCCCGAAGGACGCAAGGCTGGCACGATCGTGGGTGCGGCATTCCTGTCGAACTTCGTGGGAGACACCCCCTGGGCGCACCTCGACATCGCCGGCTCGGCGTGGGACCTCGGGCGGGCGTATGCCGCCAAGGGCGCATCCGGATACGGCGTGCGCCTGCTCGTGGAGCTCGCGCGCTCCCATACCGCGGGCGCGTAGGGCGCGCAGCATCGAAGACGGGTCATTTTTATGGGAGACAACGACGCCGCACGACCGGAGCGCGGCTCGCGTCGCCGGCCACCGCGCCCGCCGGACGAGCCCAAGCCCTTTGCTCAGCGCGGAGTGAGGACCACGAGCGGGATCTGACGCTCGGTGCGCCGACGATAATCTTCATAGCCGCCGTAGACGGCGACCGCGAGCTTCCACAGGCGGTCGTACTCCTCGGGCTTGGCGACGCGGGCGTGGACGTCCATGCGTTTTGAGCCGATCTGGATCGTGGTGTCGGGATTTGCCACGAGGTTGTGAAACCAGGCGGGATTCTTCGGATAGCCGCCCTTGGACGCGATCAAAATCACGTCGTCGCCATCGCGGGCGAACACGAGCGGCGTGGTGCGCTGCTTGCCGCTCTTGGCGCCGACGTGATCGAGCAGCAGGACCGGCGGCGCGCCGGGGAAGCGGTGGCCGATCAGGCCGTGGGTCGCGCGGTAGACGGCCGCGTGGCCGCTCATCAGCCGGCTCAGGAGTGGCCAGTTGCGATCGGCCCAGCTCAGATAGTCGATCGCCATGTCGAGGGCAGCGTACTCGGTTAGCATCGAAATGCACGTGTCAGAGACGATCGACAGCGAGATGAGCGCAACGCGGGGACAGACCGACCAGCTCGCGCTATCTGCGCAGGCTGACGAGCCCGCTCTATGTCCGCGAGCCGAAGCAGACCACCTGACGGCCCCCGCGGAGCCTGTGCCGAGCCGAGCTGGCGAGCGTTTCGACACGCTCGGCGACTGCGCGCGCGCGTTCTGGCGTCAGCCATCGCCTCCCTATCTCTTCAGCGCGGTGGCGCTGGCGATCGGATTGCGAGTCCTCCAGGGCTCGTGGAGCTGGCGCGACGTCGTGATGATGGCCGGGCTGGTGGGCGTGACCCCGTTCGTGGAGTGGGCGATCCACGTCTACATGCTGCACTCGCCGCCGTTCACATTGTTCGGCCGGCGGGTGGAGATGCTGACCGCGCGCGAGCACCGCGCGCATCACGAAGCGCCGGGGGTGCTCGACGGCGTGCTGCTGCCGGTCTACGGAGTGCTCGTGTTCTTGGCGATGATCGCGCTCGTGGACTGGGCCATGTCGCTGCCGATCGCGCTCGTGCTCGGCGGTCCGCGCCTCGCGTATGCGACGACCGGCGCGGTGACCAGCTTTGCGATCCTGACGTCATACGAGTGGACGCACTTCCTGATCCACACCCCCTACCGCCCCAGGCGTCGCTACTTCAAGGCGATCTGGCGCAACCACCGCCTGCACCACTTCAAGAACGAGCGCTACTGGTTCGGCGTGACCTCGACCGTGGGCGACCGCGTGATCGGGACGCTGGCAGACCAGCGCACCGTCCCGCGCTCGGCGACAGCCCGCTCGCTGCACGCCGACCGGTGACGGACCCTGCCGAGGGGCTGCGCGAGCTGATCCGCGACATCCCCGACTTCCCCCGGCCGGGGATTCGCCACACGAGGCCCATGCGCTGCTGACCTACGACACCTGAGCCGAGCACCTCGAGCCACACGCGCCGTTCGGCCAGCGCCTGAGCAAGACGCCGTTGGACAGGACCACGGTCCGATGGCGGCGCGCGCTCAGCGTCGGTGTCGCTCGAGCAACGCCGTGGCGGCGCTCGCCGGGTCCAGGCGGCGCTCGACGACCTCCTCCAGCAACCGCTTGAACTCGTCGTCCTCGCGCAGCTCCTCCTCGAGGCGGCGGCGCATGCGGGTGGTGGCGAGCGCGAGCACCTCGTTGCGCAGGTTGCGCCCTCGGCGCTCCTGCAGCGTGCCCTCTCCCAGGATGTGGACGCGGTGCTCGTCCAGGCGCTCGACCAGCTCCGCGATGCCCCTGCCGTGGGTGGCCTCGGTCTTGACGATCGGCACGCGCCAGCCTGCCTGCCTGTGCCCTTTAGGGTGCGCCCCAGAGGGTGTGCCCTTCAGGGTGCGCCCGCGCTCGGAGTCGCCGTTCGCGTTGGCGAGCGAGAGCACCCCGCGGATCTCGCGCACCATCGTGTCGGTGAGCGGGTGGTCGGCCTTGTTGATGACGATGATGTCGGGGATCTCCATGACCCCCGCCTTCAGGGCCTGGATCGAGTCGCCCGAGCCGGGCATCAAGACGAGCACGATCGTGTCGGCGTGGTCGATGATGTCGATCTCGGCCTGGCCGACGCCGACGGTCTCCACGAACACGTCCTCGCGGCCGGCCGCGTCGAGCAGCAAGGCGGCCTGTAGAGCCGCCTCGGAGAGCCCCCCGAGCGCGCCACGGTTCGCCATCGAGCGGATGAACACGCCCTGGTCGAGGAAGTGCTCGGTCAGCCGGATGCGGTCCCCGAGCAGGGCGCCCTGGGTGAACGGTGAGGAGGGGTCGATCGAGAGCACACCCACCGTGCGGCCGGCGTCGCGACGCGCCTTCGTGAGCGCGCCGATCAGC
Organism: Solirubrobacteraceae bacterium; assembly: GCA_036275675.1. Taxonomy (GTDB): domain Bacteria; phylum Actinomycetota; class Thermoleophilia; order Solirubrobacterales; family Solirubrobacteraceae; genus Palsa-744. The sequence goes on from DASUDH010000123.1 coordinate 8,484, forward strand.
GTTGACTTGCCCACACCAGGCGGTCCTGTGAATCCGTAGACGGCCGCTTTGCCGGTGCGGGAATAGACCTCGCGCACGAGCTCCCAGCCCTCGGGGCGGTCGTCCTCGACGAGCGTGATCGCGCGTGCCAGGGCACGGCGGTCGCCGGCGAGCAGGCGCTGTGCGAGCGTGGCGGACACGCCGGAAGTATCTCGGGTTCGCCGGCCCGTAGGATGCCCGCTCGTGACACGGACCCGGGAAGCGCTGCGCACATGGCGGTGGATGCGCGCGAACAACATGGTCAACCGCCATTACGCGGTGCTGGGAGCGCGCTGGCTATGGCTGAAGGCGCGCCACGGCAAGCGCCTGCGGACCGACGGGCCATGTTTCATCTGCCCGGGCGTGAAGCTCGAGATCGGCAGGCACGCCACGCTGCGTCTGGGCCGCTGGTCGTGGATCGGGCACGACTCGAAGATCAGGGTGCACGAGGGCGAGGTGTCGATCGGGGCGAAGACGGTGATGGGTCAGGAGTGCACGATCTCCGCCTACCAGCACGTGTCGATCGGGCGCGAGTGCATCATCGCCGACCGCGTGATGATGATCGACTTCGACCACGGCGTCGTGGAGGTCGAGCGCCCGATCCGCTTACAGGGCATCTACAAGCGCGACGTGCGCGTGGGCCACAACGTGTGGATCGGCTACGGCGCGTGCGTCCTGCGCGGGGTGAGCGTCGGCGACAACAGCATCGTCGGCACAAGCGCGGTGGTCACCAAGAACGTGCCCGAGAACGCGGTCGTGGGCGGTGTCCCTGCGCATGTCCTGCGTATGCGCGAGGCGCCAGAGCAGCTTCGCTGGGAGTAGGTGCGCGAGGCTGTGGCGGCGTTGCGTCTCAGGGACATGCCCGCCCTGGCGACCAGCCCCGTTCGCAGCTATGGCGTTGCCGTTGCGCGAGACCTCACACGGGTGATCTCTGAGCCGCGACGGCACCGTGCACCTCCTCACCACGCTTGGTCAGCGTCCAAGCGTTCGGCTCCCCGCGCGCAGACCCGACACCGGCGTTCTCGACCAGCCCGAGCTTCCCCAGACGCGAGAGGAGCTTCGAGATCTGTCCCTGGTCTGAGACCCCAGACGCTTCCCCAATCACACGGTTGGACGAGCCACGATTGGCGGCGACAGCCATCAAGACCCGCACCGTGCGATACGTCAAGCGCATATCCAGGTCCCTCAACTGACTGCGAAACACCGTCTCGCCGTGCGCGGCAGCCTCCGCGACAGGCAGCTCCAGCTCCCTGCGCGCCGCGGCAGGCCCGAGGTATGGCAGCACCACCATGTTCATCAACGGATTGACGAGCCCGATAAGCGGTTCGCGATCCCCTTCGAGCAGCCGACTGTGGATCACAGACAGGACGGCGCCGACGATGCCGTCGGCGGTGAGGGGTGTGACCCCCGCGCCCGCTCTCGCTTCGCCGCGCCCGTCATCTACCGCGCTGATTATGTGCGCAAGCAGGCGTCGGCGGCGTTCAAGGCTCTTGGCGCCCGCACCGAGCGACTCGACAATCAGGAGCCGACCCAAGAAAGGCTCGCGGTCGAGAAACCGAAGCAACTCCGTGAGCGACGCCCTCACCCGCTCCCGCCACGACCCGACTGCCCGATACGCCGGCGCCACCCACTCGGATGCCCGGGCCACCCCCTCGTCGAACGCCACCAGGAAGCAGTCTTCGCGGTCGCTGAATATCTCGTAGAACGTGCGACGCGACACACCAGCACACGCCACCACCTGCGCGACCGTTACATTCGCCGCGCCGCGCTCACAGCAGACCTCGGCCATCGCGGCGAGCATCCGCCCGCGCTGGATATCCGCTACCCGCTCGAGCCCGAGCGCGTCCGCGGTGAGAGCCAAGCTCCTTGGCGCCGTCCTGTCGGACGACGCCCCGCCATTCCCGGACATGTCATTTCTTCTTCCCGCGATCGCCTTTCGCGCCATGCGCGTGCTTCACGCGCCCGCTTGCCTTGCGCGCTTTTGTCTTGTGCTTCGCGCACCCGCTCACGCCGATTGGGGTGGACTGGTGTACTTCCGCGCCGTCTTGGGCGATGAATGCGGTCGGCATGCTCAGCTTGCTGTTGCATAGGTTGCCGTTGGCTGCGAGCGCGCTGAATTTGCCTTGGGGTAGCTTCAGCTCGAATGTGCCTACGGGCACGTCGGGGATCGTCTTGAACGTTGTGCTCGTAATCCCGGCTTTGCTGATGAACGTCGTACCGACCAGATCGACGGTCACGCCATAACCCTGGAGCACGATCACGAGATCGGGGAACGCCGCGCCACCGTGCGAGACGAAATACACCGGACCGGACAGGGAGACGGGCAGGACCGGTGTGGTGGCTGTAGCCGTCCCGATCCGCGAGGGTGCGGGGCACGCTGCGGGGTTCGCTGCGAACGTCTCCGCGGTGCAAGCCTTCTGCAACGTCGTCAGCCTTGACGGTAGTTGCTTGGGCAGGCTGACCTTGACCCGCGCGATGTTCGCCTCAGTCCCAGTCCCTTGAGATACCGGGTAGTTGAGCTTCGCGGTCAAGCTCGCGCCGTTCGCCCTGCTCGTCTTCCCGGACGTGGAGACGGTGAAGTGCGGTTGGAACTTCAGCGCTCCACAGTTGGTGACCTGGAAATGGTTGGAGAGGCTCGCGACCGCTCCCTGACCACCGGTCATCGTCCCAACCACACTCGAGGGATCACAACTAGTCGGGTTATACGTGAAGTCCGGTCGGTTGATCGTCACGTTCACGAGGCGCAGGTTGACCGGGACGCCACCAACGATCTGCGGCAACGGATCAGTCGTGACGGTCAACTGCGCGGTGTGCGGGTCCACTTCGACCTTCGACCTGACGACCACGGTCCCCAGATTGAACGGTCCGGCCTTCGCGGGAACGACCACGCTCAAACCGAACGGTGCGCCCTCATACGGACCCGTCATGAAGACTTTCCCGCCCGTCACATAGAACGGTGTCGGACCAGAGCCAGCACCCGCCGTCAACGACCCTATTTCAGACGCTTGCGAGCACGTCCCCGCGTTAGCCTGCGCTTCACCGCACAACGGCAAGCCGATAAGCGAACCCAACAAACCTTGAGGCATCTTCACGCTCACGCGCTGCATGCTCTGATCGGAGTCTTTACGCGAAAACGTCACCAAAAACGGTGTAAACCCACCAGCCTGCACACTGGACACCCCCGCATCAAACCTAGGGTTGAACGGGACCGGTGGCGGACACGCCGTCCCTTCAGGACCGGAGGTCAGGTTGAACGTCATCGCACGATGCACCGCCACCGACGGTTGCGCCCACGAATACAGGTCAGCCTCAGTCGTCTGCGGCAAACACGACGCGGGAGTCGTCAACGGCGCCCTCGCACCGGCCTGGAAGTGCAGACTGATATCGCTGAACGGCAGTTGCGGCGCGTTATCGAACGTGCTCGTCAACCTGCCCGTCACGGGATCGGCAGCGACCTGTCCAGGCACCTTGATGTCGATCCCACGCGCGTCGTTACGCAACTCGAGCACGATCCGAAACATTTCACCCGACGCTGGATCAAACGAGTTCTGGGTGCGAACGAAAATGCTCCCTTCGATCGGTTCGCTCAACAGCGGAGTATGCAACAACACCGTCCCCACCTTCGACCCATCCGGACATTCCGCAGGCGTATTCGAATCGAAATGCAACTGTTCATCGGTACAGGCCTGCAAACCATCAGCCGAGGACGGGTTCAACACCATCCCTTCAGGCAAAGTCACCACAGCCTTCTTCAAATCAGCCTCAGCCAAACCTTCAGGATTGCTGTTCTGCTGCAACGACAGCTGAACGGACACCCCCGTCGGAGTGTTCGCGGCGGTACCCGTCGGTTCGACGCTGATACCCGGCGCGAACGGCACCAAACCACAGTTATCCAACGCGGGTGACGCGAACGAACTTTTAATAAACACAGACGGATGTTCATAACTATTAGAACTCGCTTCAAACGCGAGCGGCGTACCAGGACACGACGTCGGCATACGCAAAAACGCCTTACGAGACTTCGTGACCGCGGGACACAAACGCCCACCCGCACCGCGGTACCCATTCATGCAAACTCCCCTGACAGCGTCATGGCTGCTATCCGCAGGGACCCCCCACACCGTCACATCGACCGCTCTGATCGGGATTGTCGAGGAGGTGTTCCTGCTCACGACGCCGATCCCGTGGTCACCCGGGCGGACGAACGCGTCTATCAGGACGATCGTACCTTCGAAATTGAAGCCGAGCTCGGTAGCCATCCCGGGAGGAGGCACCATGTTATACAACCCGACGAACACCGTTTCTTGACCAAGGCCGACCGAGAGGTACACGATCCCGACCTGACTGTCCACCGGACACAGCGGCGGCGGTCCCCCGGACAACTGACGTTGCACGAGTTGTACCGCCGTGCAAACCGGTGCTGTAGTGGGATTACCGACAAACCCGACAGGTAGATTGACCGTGACGTCCTTGAAATGCTCATCCGCCGCGAAGGACGGTTCGCCCCTGCCTGGTCTGGGGAATGAGAACGACCTGAGCTTCAGGCTAGTCGTGAATTCCGTCGGGTCGGACGCCGCCTGCGTATCCTGGGAACCATCCCCGTTGAGCAGTTCAGCCGCCGTGTGGGTGAACGCGAACGGTCCACGAGGTTCAACCGCAACATGCTGTTCTTCGCTGACATCACCCAGCGTCCCGCCACCCGAGATCGTCACCGAGTTCGAAAGCGTACCGCTCGCACCCGCACCGGTCGTCAACTGAAGCGGGATATGCAACTGCCCGCCCGGCGTAAGCAGCCACGGGATCGTACATTTAAACGTCAACCCCGATGTTTCACAAATCGGTTCACCAGGATAATCAACCCCTTCTGCCTCCGAGGAATCCATTCCGAATGGCGAGAGGCTCACCGACGTGAACCCCGCACCGGCGGTGTCGCTGAACGTCATCGCCCCACTCGTCGTTTGAGTGCCAGTGTTCACCACACCAATCGTGACCGCGACGCGTTCACCGGCCTTGACAGTATCCGGCGAGAGGACATACAGCTTCAGCTTCGGCCCCGCCGCGGCACTCACCGTCGCCGTCGCACAGACCAGCACACACGCCGCGAGCAAACCCCCGGCCAGGCGAATCATCCAACGCTTACCCCGCATCATCCCATCCCTCCTAACGCCCAGCTCGACGAGACACACGACCAGCCGACATCCCAACTCTCCTGACGGCCTTCCTGCCACGCCGCTTCTTATGCCTCCCGCGGGCGTGCTTCTTCGACGGTTTGGCCTTCTTCTTCTTGGCCGTCGCGGCTTGCTTGACGGGGGGCTGGTTGCCCAGGCCAGTGAAACCAGACGCCGTGTTGAACGACGGCACGGCGCTGGGGACACCGTGGCACGCATCGCCGTCGCACGGCACACGCGGCGCGGGTGGTTCCGCAAACCCACCACCCGCACGCACGTCATACAGGTCAGTGAGCGTATCGGTATCCCAACCCGTCAAACGCTGCTGCGTCAGGAAGAACACATTGCTGCCATCAGCGCTCGCGTCCTCAAACCACGACCCGGATTCACCCGTACCGGAAGACAACAGCTTCACCTGGCGCGCATCCGCGTCATACTCATACACGTCAGGGAGCCCATTCGTGTCCTGCGGCACGAGCGCTTGAGCCGTCGTAAAGAACACGAACCGCCCATCACTCGACAAATAACGCGAAGGGAACGGAATCCCGCCGCCAATGGCTATGCCCGGGATGAAGGGAACGACTTCCACTTCCCCCGTCATCACCGCACCGCTCGGCGGACACGACACACACGTGACCTTTTCGCTGCCCTCATCATACAGATATAGAGCCTTCCATCCAGTTCCGCGGTATATGTATTGACTTTCCCCGACGTCGCCACCACCCGACGGTTTGATCAATTCCGGTTCTTCGAGGAATCCTGGTTCTCTAACGAACGCCATCCGCCGACCATCCGCCGACACTCGAACATCTACGCCATTGTCTCGTCCGCGTTCGAGTCTGTTCATTTTCGCTACGAAATGCAACGTGCCTTTGTCCCACAGGTACATACCCCCGTCGGAAAACCCGGGCATGGGCTCTCCTCGGTTGGTGGCGAAGTAGATATGTGTAGCGTCGTCGCTCATGCCGGCGACCATTTCGCTTCCTTCGGCTGGCACGCGGGCGATGAAGCTCAGGTGAGCCTCGCTTTCTGCTCCCCCACTATCGGTGTACACGTACAGTCCAACCCCCCCGCCCCCGGGATCGGCGTTCAACAGCGGCGTTACACTCGTGAACAGCACCCTGCTCCCATCGGGAGACGCCGCCTGGAATTCCACGCCTTGAGGTTCGGGATTCGGACTCGACGTCCACGAGCGTGACACCCACACAGTGCTCGTACCGTTCTTGCGCATGTAAAGCTGCGGAGCCGACGAACCATCCGCAGGCGAGACAAACAAGATCCGCGAGCCATCGCTCGAGACCGACCCTTCCGGTCCCGGTCCCTGTGACCCGCCTGCTGGGATCGACCCATCGGGCAGGATGCCCGCCAGATGCAACGCCCCGTGTTCCCAAGCGTACAACTTGTGCGCTTCACCCGTTGCCTGCGGAAGCATGTTTGCTCGTGCCGCGAAGGCCACGACGCTCATATCACTCGAATAACCAGTCGTTCCTTCAGCACAATTACATTCGAAAGGACCGCCAGCGGGTATCGTGATCGTTTCAAGCGCCCTGTTCCCCGTATCCTCCCGATACAAATTCAGTTCGCCGGTGCCAGGATCGGCGCCGGGAAGCGCATAACCGCGCTCCAACGCATACCCGAGATCGGGCGAGGAAGCTTCGGGAAACGTGCCACCATTGGCTACCTGATAAGCGGCCGGTGAGGCGGGAGGCTGCACGCTGTGCGTGAACCAGCTACCAGCGCCACGAGAACCCATATAGAAGGTGAAACCGTTGGTGCCCGAGCCGACCGTGTCCGCGAAACCCGTATTCGCCATGAACGACGCGCGGTCCCCACTGAGCGACGACCGCACCGCGAAACTTCCATTCGCGCCGATGTCGCTGCCGTTCTTGTCCAGTGGTGAGACCATCTCATACGCACGGCAGTCGGGCAGGGTCTCGGACAGTCCACCGGCACGGTAGGCGGCGTTGGGGCACGTGTCCGACGGTGCGGGCGGAGGTGTCGAGAGGGTGGTGAAGGTCGCATCCTGCCCGTCGGTCGTGCCGTTGATACTGCTCGCTACGACACGGTAATGGTAGGTGACGCCTTCCTGTAGACCCGACAATGGTTGGCTGACGGTCCCGCCACCGGTGCCGATGTCCGTGTCCGGTATCGGGACGCTGGCACCGTATGAGGCGGTGGCGCCGTATTCGAAATGGTAGGTCGTGTCGTAGCCCATCGGATTGACCTTCGCGTTCACCGTCGCCGTCGAGAGGCTCACCGACGAGGACAACTCGCGTTCGACGATCGGCGGGCTGAGCGTCGTAAACGATTCGATCTGACCGTAGCCCGTGCCGTTGGCGTTGGACGCGACGAGCTGATACTGGTATCCCGTGTTCGGTGTGAGACCCGTGACGTTCGCGCTGACTTCGACCGGCGCTTTCCCGCTGCCGGGATTGGTGTCGCAGGGGACACTCTGCCAGGTGACACTCCCATGCGGCGGTTCAGGATGCCCATATTCGAACCGGCATTCGGTCACCGCGATTTCATCGGGATTGACCGTGCCGTGCAGCCTCGCCGTCGTCGTCGTCACGCTCGTAGCAGCACCGGTCACGATGTCTGGCACGATCGCGGTTGGTCCGAAGATATCCATGCGCGAGTGTTCGTCATCAGCCACATACACGCGACCCGTTTCGCTGTTTACGGCCACTGCTCGCAAGTTGTAGGACGAGTTTTCGTCGTGCCCCGCAAACGTGCCTATC
>DASUDH010000124.1:0-8743 GCA_036275675.1 Solirubrobacteraceae bacterium
ACCCAGAAGCCGATCCGCTCGGTCAGGCGGTCCCACTCCTCGAGGTACTCGAACACCGACTTGCGGCACTCTTCGTTGAACCGCTCGATCCCTATGCCATGCTCGGGGTCCTCGATCTCGGTCTTGCTGGAGATGTCCAGCCGCTGTTCGACGGCGATCTCGACGGGCAGCCCGTGACAGTCCCAACCGCCCTTGCGCTCCACCCGGTAGCCCCTCATCGTCTTGTAGCGCGGATAGATGTCCTTGAAAACGCGCGAAAGCACGTGGTGGGAGCCCGGCCTGCCGTTCGCTGTCGGCGGGCCCTCGTAGAAGATCCACTGCTCCGCCCCCTCCCTCATCCGCAGCGACTCGCCGAACACGTCGCGCTCGCGCCAGCGCTCCAGCACCGCCTGCTCGAGCGCAGGCAAGTCCTGGCGCGCGTCCACCTCGCGCGGAGGTATCAGCGGGTGTCTGGGACGGGCCGTCATCGGGCGGCCCATTGTAGGTGTGTGCCGTCGCCGGGAAGCGACCCCATACCGGCCGTCCGGTTACGGACAGGGACGGATGCTGCCGCTAGGAAGCGGCCGCTGGTGCCGGGCGCTGCGCCAAGGCGACGCCCGCGGGGCGGGTGTGCGCCGTCAGGCGATCGCGCAGCATCCGCAGCGCCTCAGCCTGCCCGGGGCCGATGCGCTGGACGGTGCTAGCCCCAGTTTCAGGCAGGGCGCCGCGGTAGTCGAGCACCTCCAGCTCACCCGCGCTCTGCCGTGTCGCATACACGAGCCGTCCGATCGCGTCAAGCGTAGAGCAGCTTCCGCCGAGCACCACCGCTCGTGGATCGAGTGCCCGCAGCGCGTTTCCGATCCGCGCGCTGTCCAGCTCGACGGGCAGCGTCAGCACGCGCAATCCCGCCCGTCTCACGAACAGCTCGAGCGCCTGTACGTGCAGCGCGTCGATATCCAGCGGCCGGCTCGCGTCGAAGATCAACACGCCCTCCTCACGCGTGGAGGGCGGCGCGACGCGCTGGGCGGCTGCCAGCCAGCCCGTCGCGTACCGCCAAGCGAAGCAGTACTCTGGCGAGCCTGCCTGCGCGTCGCTGTGCCGCTGCACTTCGTCACCGGGCGCCAACGCCTCGACGGCCGGCAACAGCACCGACTCGACCGTGCGCTCCACCGAGCGCACCGCCATGCTCTCCTCCATCAGCCGGTCCGCCTTCTCCTCGCTAAATGCGCTGAATGCGGAGCGCAGCCGCGCGGGGGTCGAGGGTCCCTCGCCGCGCTCGCGCGCCACCGAGATCGCCGAGGAGATGTCCTTGGTCTCCACGAACGCTTGCCTCAGCGCCTCGATCTCGGTGAGGTCGAACTGGCGGTGGCCGCCCTCGGTGCGCCCCGGCGTGGGGTAGCCGAAGCGGCGCTCCCAGCTGCGCAACGTGTTGGGGCTAACGCCCAGCAGAGCAGCGGCGGCGTTCGTGCGGATCACGCTCATGCGGAGGATTGTTGAGCTTTGACGAGCGCTCCCGCAAGCTCCGCAACGCGCGCTGCATCCTGGGACATCGCTTGCACACGCAGGAATGTCCGCGTCCCGCGCGATGCACCGCCGGGCACTGCCGCAGCGTCCCGCGCGATGCGCACGGCCGCAGCGCTCCGCTCGCTGCCCCCGTCCCGCTGAATCGACCCGCCCCGGAGGAGGGCCGCGACATCCTTACGATGGGAGTGTGGTCGCGCGCGAGACACTCCCCATGAGGCTTCGTCTCTACCACCACTCCGACGGCGCGCGCGTCGCCTATCGCGAGGTCGGCGCCGGTCCGCCGCTGGCGCTGCTGCACTCCGGCCTGCTCTCCCACAAGGAGTGGGAGCCGGTCGCCGCCCGGCTGGCCGAGCGCTACCGGCTCGTGATCCCCGACCTGCCGCTGCACGGCGCCTCCGAGGACCGCCCACGCCACCCCTATACGATCGACTGGTTCGCCGAGGTGATGAGCGGCTTCGCCGCCGACGTGCTCGGACCGCGCCCGCTCGTCGCCGGACACGACGCGGGCGCAGAGATCGTCCTGCACGCCGTCATGGGCGGCCTGCTGCAGCCGAGCCGGCTCGTGCTCATGCCCAACCGCCTGCACCGTCCCGTCGAGCGCGCCCGCACGCGCGAAGCGTGGCGGATCGCCACGCTCGGCGGGTCGGTCCCCGGACTCGACCGCCTGCTCAGCCACGCCACCAAGCTCGTGTTCACCCCCGAGCTGGGGGTGCGCATGTCCGAGGACCACACCCCCGCGGCGGGCGACCTCCTGCGCCACGCGTTCGCCGACGTCCCTGGCAACCCCAACCTCGCGCGCTCGTGGGCCAAGTGCGCGCGGCGCTGGCCGCGCGGCGCCCAGACACACCTGCTCGACCTCTACCCGCGGCTCGAGATGCCCGTGCTCCTGCTGTGGGCCGACCGCGATCCGCTCCATCCTTTGGAGGGCGCCGAGGAGACCCTGCGCCTGCTCCCACGGGGGCAACTGCGCGTGCTGCCGAGCACGGGCTTCCTGATGACCTACGACGACCCTGTGGGGGTAGCACGGGAGCTCGTGGCCTTCTGCGGATAATAGGCTCCAAATGTGGTGCCCCACGCGCGTGCGTGGGCTTTTAAACGACACTTAGCTTGTTCCTGCGCCACGCGCACGCGTGGGGCACTCAAAATCGGGGCACACAAACCCACCCACCTGCGGCGCCCAGTCGGGGACCGCAGGGCCGCTAGATTACGAGCCCCTTACGGCGATGTAGGAGACTCGATGACCGATAAGCAGCTCTGGGGCGGGGAGACCGCCAAGGCAGTCACAAATTTCCCGATCTCCGGCGAGCCCGTGCCCGTGTCCGTCGTGCGCTGGCTCGCCCGCCTGAAGGGCGCCGCCGCCGCCGTCAACGGCGAGCTCGGCCTGCTCGATAAGCGCCGCGCCGGGCGGATCGAGCGGGCCGCCGCCGAGATCGCCGTCGGAAAGCACGACGCGCAGTTCCCGATCGACGTGTTCCAGACCGGATCGGGCACCTCCACGAACATGAACGCCAACGAGGTGATCGCGACGCTCGCGGGCGCCGGTGTGCACGCCAACGACCACGTCAACATGGGGCAGTCCTCCAACGACGTGTTCCCCTCGGCCGTGCACCTCGCCGCGCTCGACGTCGCCCAGAACGAACTGCTCCCGGCGCTCAAGCAACTGGAACGCTCGTTCGCGAAGAAGGCAAGGAGCTTCTCCGGCGTCGTGAAGTCGGGGCGCACGCACCTGATGGACGCGGTGCCCGTCACGCTCGGCCAGGAGCTCGCCGGCTACGCCGCCCAGATGGCGCTCGCCCAGGAGCGCGTTTGCAGCGCGCTCGTGCACGTCGGCCAGATCCCGCTTGGGGGCACCGCCACCGGCACGGGCCTCAACACGCACCCGAAGTTCGCCGAGAGGGTGCGCGCGCGGCTGAAGCGCGAATCGGGCCTGAGGCAGATCGCCGCGCCGCTCGACCGCTTTGAGGCGCAGGCCAACCGCGACGCTCTCGTCGAGCTCTCGGGCGCCTTGAAGGTGATCGCCGTGTCGCTCACCAAGATCGCCGGCGATCTTGCGCTGATGGGCTCGGGGCCGAGGGCCGGCATCGGCGAGATCTTCCTGCCCGAGCTGCAGAAGGGCTCCTCGATCATGCCCGGCAAGGTCAATCCCGTGATCCCGGAGGTCGTGCTGCAGGTGTCCGCTCAGGTGATCGGCAACGACACCGCCATCACCGTCGGCGGGATGCAGGGCCAGTTCGAGCTGAACGTGCGCATTCCCTTGATCGCGCGCAACCTGCTCCAGTCGCTTCAGCTGCTCGCCTCCGCCTCGCGCGTGTTCGCCGAGAAGTGCGTCGACGGGATCACGGTCAACAGGGCCGGCTGCGTCGTCTCGGCGGGCGCCACGCTCGCGGTCGCCACCGCACTCAACGGCGCCATCGGCTACGACAAGGCGGCGACGATCGTCAAGAAGGCGACTGAGTCCGGACGGCCGCTGCGCGAGGTCGCACTGGAGGAGGGGGTCGACGCGAAGCTCTACGACGCCACCATCGATCTGAAGCAGATTGCGCTGGGCAACCAGGCCTAGGGGACGCTGGCGACCTCCACGCCCGCTGCCAGCATTCCCTCCAACACCACCAAAGCCCCGCTCTTCGACAACGGTTCGTTGAGGTTGCCGCACTTCGGCGACTGCACGCACGACGGGCAACCGCTTTTGCACGGGCACTCCGCGATCAGCCGGTGGGCGTCGCGGCACAGCTCCTCGAAGCGCAGGTAGGCCTGGCGTGTGATGCCGACGCCGCCGGGGTGGCCGTCGTAGACGAAGATCGTAGGACCGCCGGTTTGGGGGTGCACGTTGGTGGACAGGCCGCCGATGTCCCAGCGGTCGCACATCGCGATCAGGGGGAGCACCGCGATCTGGGCGTGCTCGGTGGCGTGCAGGGAGCCGAGCAGGCTGTCCAGCGGGATCTCGATGGGCGTCGATGCTGCGGTCCCGACGACCGTCGCGACATCGCGCGCGACCGTCGCATTGGAGCCTCCGCCAGGGAGACCGGTCAGGCGGTCCGGGTCGAGCTCGAACCACAGCGCCTGCGTGGAGAAGGAGGTCTGGGGCAGGTCGAGCATCACGAGGTCGACCTGGGTGTGGTCTGCGAGGCGCTTGCGCTGGTAGGCGAGCACGGTCTCGGTGACGGACACCTCGCCGAAGGAAAGGCTCACACCGAGCGTGTCGCGGCGGTCGAGCAGGCGCTCGATCGTGGTGTCTGTCTCGCGCTTGGGCTGGGTGTACCAGTCGCCGTCGAACGGGGCCACGAGCGCGCGGCGGTTCTCCAGGTCCAGTTCGCGCACCTCATAAGAGCGGCCCTGGTGCAGGTAGACGGCGCCGTCATGGACTGTCGAGTGCGCGCGTGCAGTCTCGGTCTGGCCGAGCAGCTCGCCTGAGGAGACATCCACGATGGCGAAGCTGTCGGGCGAGGATGAGCGCAGAGAGACCTTCGCGGCGGGGTAGTCGCCGGGGCGACGCAGCACGTACTGATTCTCTGCACGCTTGCGCAGCAGGCCGGCGCTCACGAGCGCCTCGGCGTGGGCTTGGAAGCGCGGGCCGAAGAACTCGGCGTCCTCGCGGCCGAGCGGGCCCTCGTACGCCGCGCACAGCAGGTGGGCCTGGTGGATCTGGGGGCTCTCGTGGTCGAGGATCGCCGCCTCGACGGGCCGCTCCAGGAAATCGTCGGGATGGCGGCAGAAGAACTGGTCGAGCGCGTCCTCGCCCGCGACGTACACGGCGAGCCCCTTGCCGCGCCGTCCGGCGCGCCCCCACATCTGGCGCAGCGAGGCGACGGTGCCGGGGAACGTGACCACCACGGCGGCGTCGAGCTCGCCGATGTCGATCCCCAGTTCGAGGGCGTCCGTCGTGATGACGGCGCGCAGCTCGCCGCTCGTCAGGCGCGCCTCGAGGGCGCGCCGCTGCTGGGGTGTGTAGCCGGCGCGGTAAGGCGCCACGCGCTCGGCCAAGTCGGGGTCGGCGCGCTCGAGGTCCTCGGTGACCATGCGCGCCAAGAGCTCGACGCCCTTGCGCGACTTCATGAAGCAGATCGCGCGCCCTCCGTCGCGCACGAGTTGCGCCACCAACTCGGCGGCCTCGCCCAGCGCGGAGCGTCGCGTGCCGAGCGCCTCGTCGGTGAGCGGCGGGTTCCACATCGCGATCTGCCGGCGCGGGGTGGGCGAGCCGTCGCGGTCGATCAGGCCGATATCGTCGAGGCCCGTGAGGCGCTCGGCCAGTTCGACCGGGTTTGAGATCGTGGCGGAGGTGAGCAGCACGCGCACGTCGCTGCCATAGGCAGCCGCCACGCGCAGCAGCCGGCGCAGGACATTGGCCACGTGCGAGCCGAACACGCCGCGATAGACATGGGCCTCGTCGACGACCACGATCCGCAGATGGCTGAACAGTCGCTCCCACGAGCCATGGTGGGGGAGGATGCCGACGTGCAGCATGTCGGGGTTTGTGAGGACGATGTTGGCGCGCCTGCGGACCTCGCCGCGCGCGTCGCGAGGCGTGTCGCCGTCGTAGATGGCGGGGCGCACCTGCTTTGTCAGGCCGAACGCGCCGAGCGCGCGGGCCTGGTCCTGCGCGAGCGCCTTCGTCGGGTACAGGTAGAGCGCGCGCGAGAACGCGTCGCGGCAGAGGGCGTCGAGCGTGGGCAGGTTGAAGCACAGCGACTTGCCTGAGGCGGTGCCGGTGGTGACGATCGTCGTCTGCTCCCAGGCCGACTCGATCGCTTCGGCCTGGTGGGAGTAGAGCCGCTCGACCCCAATGCGCCCGAGGCCGGCCACCACGTCTGGGTGCAGTTGCGCCGGGATGTCCACGAGCTTGGCGCGGCCTGGTCCTTCGCGCGCCTCGCGCACGAGCCGCCCGTCGTCGCGCGCCGCGTCGATCATGCCGCTCCAAGGGTCGATGGTGCGCTCCTTCGCTCCGGCCTTCATCCCGACCTTCGCGTCTGTCCTCCCAGCGGCCCGTGAGCCTGCGCCCGACCCCCGTGGGGCTCGGGCGCGGTGCTCGGCCGGCAGATGGTTCTTCGCCACGGCTTGCGATAGTAGAGCCGATGGTCTGTCCCGCAGCCGAGCGCTGGGCGAAAGCGCGCACCTTCCATCATTCGCTCTACTCGGCCGCGCGGATCGCGGCCGAGCGCGAGCAGAGCGTGTCGGTGTGCCTGCCGGCGCGCGAGTGCGCGGTGACGGTGGGGGAGATCCTGAGCGTGCTCGAGCGGCTGCGCGAGGCGGGGGCGATCGACGAGCTCCTCGTCGTGGACGCCGCTTCACGGGACGGAACGGCGGGGGTCGCGGAGCGGGAGGGCGCGAGTGTCGTCCAGGAGCGCGAGCTGATGCCCGCGACGGGACCGGTGCTCGGCAAGGGCGACGCGATGTGGCGAGCGCTGTCGGTGCTCAAGGGTGAGCTGGTGGTGTTCCTCGACGCGGACAGCGAGGGCTTCTGCGAGCACTTCGTCACCGGGCTGCTCGGGCCGCTCGTGTGCGAGCCGGGCGTGCAGTTCGTAAAGGCGTTCTACCGGCGGCCGTTCGAGCAGGGCGGGATCTCGCTGCCGGAAGGGGGCGGACGCGTCAACCACCTGATGGCGCGCCCGGCGCTGTCGCTCTTCTACCCGGAGCTGTCGGCCGTGCGCCAGCCGCTGGCGGGCGAGGTGGCGGCGCGCCGCGATCTGCTCGAACGGGTCCCCTTCGCTACCGGCTACGGCGTCGAGATCGGGATGCTGATCGACGTGTGGCGCGAGCTGGGTCTCGACGGGATGGCGCAGGTCGATCTGGATGTGCACCGCAACCGCCACCAGCCGCTCTCCGCGCTCAGCGAGATGTCCGAGACTGTGCTGGCGACTATCGTCAGGAGACTCCAGTTGGAGGGACGCTTGTCGATTGGGGATGGGATTGGGGGGCGATCTGCAGGAGGTTCGGCGCGCAGTGACGATCTTCCATGGCAGTCACAGTTGCGGGCGGATTGGGACGGGGGTGAAGCGGACGGTACGCAAGCGCCAGTCGAACGTCCCCCGCTTGCCACTGTGGTGAGCAGATGAGCGTGCGCTGCCTGTATCTCGACCTCGACGGGACGCTGCTCGGGCGCGGGGCGTCGCTCGTGCACGACGGCGAGGGGAACGTCTGCTTCGAGGGGGTGCGCGCGCTGCAGGCGTGCCTGCGCGCGGACGTGGAGATCGTGCTGATGTCCGGTCGCCGCCGCATCCAGGTCGCCGAGGACGCGCGGCTGCTCGGCCAGAGCGCCTACATCTTCGAGGCGGGGGCGTGCGTGGTGCTCGGGGCAGGCGCGCTCGGGGAGGCGCGCTCGGCGCTCGGCGAGGGGCACTCGCTCGCCTCGGGCAGCGCCTCGTCGTTCGCCGTTGCATCGGCGCTCGGCCCGGTCGCCCCCGGCGGCGGCGAGGAGCACTGGCTCACAGGCGAGATGCTGCCGGGCGAGCTGACGATCGCCCAGCAGATCGAGCGCTCGGGCGCACCGTCCCTGCTGCTCGAACGCTACGAGGGTCGCCTGGAGTACCACGAGCCGTGGCACGTAGACCGCGAAGTGTCACACCTGTTCCGTGGCCTGGTGGACGTGGTCGAGGTGGACACGTTGCTCGCCGAGCACGGCCACGAGCGCCTGCGCCTCGTGGACAACGGTGTCGTGAACCGCCGCTCCGCCGCGCTCGCGGGTCTGTCGCACGTGCGCGGCTACCATCTCGTGCCCGCGGACGCCTCGAAGGCTGCCGCCGTCGCGTTCCACCGGCGCGTGCGAGGCTACGCGCGCGAGCAGACGTTCGCCGTGGGGGACTCGCGCGAGGATCTGGCGTGCGCCGAGCACGTGGAGACGTTCTGGCTGGTGGCCAACGCGGTCGAGCACGACCCGTCGATACGCGAGGTGATCGCCGCGTTCGAGAACGTGCGCGTCGCCGATGCCGGCCACGGCGCAGGGGTCTACGAGGCGGTCGTCAGCACGCTGCGGAGCGCATGAAGACCCAGCCGGCTCGCCGGTGTCCTCGCTCGCCGTCCGGGCGCACAGCGCTCGTTACTCGACGATGCCTTCTCGCTTCTCCTCCTCGTAGAGGCGTTCGACGACGAACTCCTTCAGCAGCGTCTGGTAGCCCGTGTTGCGGCGGGCGGCAAGCACCCGCAGACGCTTGAGCGTGAATTCGTCGAAGCGCACGGCGATCGGGGTGGTGCGGCTTTTGGCAAGGGCCTCCTTGGGGATCTTGCGTCGCCGTGTCTCCTCCTCGTG
>DASUDH010000125.1:0-14558 GCA_036275675.1 Solirubrobacteraceae bacterium
CGACTGCCCCGGCGTCGCGGGCGCAAGTCCGAACAGGACGGACACGATGTAGGGGAACTGTGGCTTAGCCGGCTTTCTGGGAGCCGGCGCAGGAGCTTCTTTGCCACCGGCGCTCGAGCCCCCGCTCGAGCCGGTCGTCCCCGAGGAGGCGCCTTTCGACGACGACCCGGCGGACTTGTGGGAGGAACCCGAGGAGCTGGTGGAGCTGGCGCTTTGCGCGGCCGCGGGCGAGGGCAACGGGACGAATGGGTCGCGCGTGGGACCGTGGCTCTGGTAGCGCACGCCGCCGGGTGTCTCAGAGATCGCCACGTTCGGGTTCGCCGGCGCGACCGCGACCGGGAGCGGCGCGGCGGCGCCTGTGGCAGGAGCGCTCGGGACGCTCGCGGACGGCGCCGGAGCGGAGTTGCTCGAACCGCCCGTGGCGGCGTAGCCGATGGCTGCGATCAGCGCGACGGCGATCAGCGCGACGAGCGGGAGCAAGCGCCTGGAGAAGAGGTCCGACCTGATCGATTGCAGGAACTCGGTCATGGGTTCACCCTGACGACGGCCGCTGTCGTTGCACCGGTCCCCGCCGAGCCGCTGGTCGTGGTCGTGGTCGATTGCGCACCGGTGGGACCGGACTGTGTGGCGCCGCCGAGCGCCGACTGGCCGGCGGGCAACACGTACGCGGTGGCGGTGATCGTGCCGGTGAGCTGACCCGCCTTGGGCTTGCTCGACCCGGAGGAGCCCTGTCCTTCGCCCGTGCTGGGGGTCAGGCTGACGCTGTCGATCGTCAAGAGGCGGCCGCTGACGCGCAGGGCGCCAGACGGCGTCCGGACGGTGAAGCTTTCGAGCTGGTTGAGCAGCCTGTAGAGGTCGACGAAGCTCCCGTTGAAGACGAACGTGAACGGCTGCTGCGTGAACCCGGCGCTCTGTGTTGCCGACGCCGGCGTGGCGCTCGAGCCGCTCGACCCGGATGAGCCGTTCGTGATCGAGGAGAACTGGACGTTCCGGCTGTGCGAGACCCTGTCCAGCGTGTAGATCAGGGCGGGCGTTTCGGCGGAGGCGGGCACGGCCTGGCCGAGGCTCACCAGCGACGTGTACGTGGTCGAGTACTGCGCTCGCGCGCTGCTCGCGCTGTCCGCCTGCGATTCGGCGCTCGCAAGCTGCCGGTGTGCCGATTCCACTTCGGCGGCCACCTTCGCGGCGTGTTCACGCTCGGGCGCGACCGCCTTAAACCACACGCCGAGCAGCACGGCGAGCGCGACGATCCCCATCAGCATGAGTCGGTCGCGCGGGGTCATCGGGGTGCCCTCGTGCCGTGCGCCGAGACCTGCACGGTCTTCGCCGCGCCGTGGCCGGCGACCGCCGCGGCGGGTGTCCTCGTCGGCACGCTCGGAGGGGGCGCCGCCGGCAATCCCGCAAAGACGATCTGCGCGGAGAAGGTCGGGTCGCCGCTGGGACAGCTTCCGCTCGAGGAGCCCGAGCCGCCAGAGCCGGACTTCGTCGAGCTCTGCAACTGCACTTCGCTGGCGCCATCCATCAGACGCAGGCGCTGCAGCGTCTGCGCAACCTCGGACTGGCTCGTGGCGCAGCCTGTGAGAGTGAACACGGGCGTGCTCCCTGGAGGCGTGCTCGACGCCGGGGTCGCACCCACCGCGGCTGTCCCGGCGGTGCTCGCAACCGACCGTACTGCTGGCCCGACCGTGCCGTGCAACGAGCTGAGCGAGGTGCCGGCGGGCTGCACACGTCCGAGCTCGTGCAGCGCGTGCGACCAGTCGAAGCGCGCCTGGACGAGCTGCGAGACGGTTTGCACACGCTGGTTGGCCATCGAGACGAAAGACGTGTATGGGGTGAGGCGACCGGTACGCGCCTGGATCGCGTTGGCCTGCGCGGTGAGCGCGGCGACTTCGCCGGTCTGGCTCGTTATCCGATGGTGCGCATTGCCG
Organism: Solirubrobacteraceae bacterium; assembly: GCA_036275675.1. GTDB lineage: Bacteria > Actinomycetota > Thermoleophilia > Solirubrobacterales > Solirubrobacteraceae > Palsa-744. The sequence continues at coordinate 1,929 of DASUDH010000125.1, forward strand.
TACACGACAGCGAGCACGGCGAGCACGGCGAGCAGGCCCAATACGACCAGGGCGCCGCCGCCGGAGCGTCCGGTGATCCCACCGGCCCCCTGCCTGTGCTCGCCCGGGATCAGGTTGACCGCCTTCATCGCGGCGCCTCCTCGACCGTCAGGCCGGCTGCGACCGCAAGGCGCTCGGCGGAGACCAATCCGGCCGAGTCCTCCTCAAGCAGGCCGACCGTCTGCGGGACGACGGGCACGCGCAGCTCATTCTGCAGGGCGCTCGCGAAGCCCGATATCTGCAGGGCGGGACCGCTCAGCACTACGCTCGAGACCTCTCCCCCATCATCCTGGGAGCGGTGGAAGTCCAACGAGTTGCGCACCTCACCGGCAATTTCGCGTACGCCACCGGCGAGCACCGGGCGCACGTCGATCCTGGGTCGCTCGACCGGCTCCGAGGACGGTTCGGCATCGAGCTGCGCTGCCTGCGCGGGCGCCTCCAGGTCGACGGAGGCGAGCAGCTCGCGAGCCTCCTGCAGCTTGATGCCGTGGCGCTCGGCGATGTCGGCGGCCATCGACTCCAGGCCACCGCCGATGACGCGCGTGAAGCGACACAGCGTCCCCTCGGCGATCGCCATGTTCGTGAGTCCGCCGACGTTCAGGTAGAGCACGCGCCCGGCATGCTCCTCGTCGGCGCGGTGCAGCGACCGGATCAGCGCGAACGCGGATAGGTCGATCCCGTCGGGTCGCAGTCCGGCGCCGCGGACCGCAGCGAGCAGATGCTCGACCATGTCGCGCTGAGCGGCGACGACGATCACGCGCTGGCGCGGCCCGGCCGGCGTGTCGATCACGCCGAGCGCGTGGAAATCGAGCACGGCGTTCTCGAGCGGCATCGGCACCTGATCCTCGGCCTGGAAGCGCACGGCGGTGACGAGTTCCTTGCGATCGGTGATCGGCGGCAGCTCGAGCGTGCGCAATACGGTGCGTTGGTTGGCGACCCCGACGCGCACACGCTTGTCCAGACGCGCCTCGCGGAACATCTCGCGCAGCGTCTCGGAGACGGCGTTTCCGTCGAGGACCTCGCCCTCGCGAATGGTGTCGGCCGGCAGCGAAGCACCGGCCGCACGCTGCACGAGGATCGAGCCGTTGACGCGTGCCTGCACGGCGGTCACATAGCCGGGTTGGATGTCCAGGCCGACGAGCATCGAGCCGCCGCGGGAGCGCCCACCCATCCCACCACTCGACGATCGTCCCGACAGAGCCGGGACGACGCCCTTCAAGGCGCCCGGGAATAGCTTCGGTTTGGAGGACGAGAGCATCTTGCGGTTCGTGGGCGCTGTGACGGGGTCGTCGGGAGACGACTCCGGTGGAGCATCGACCACGATCGATGTCGGCCTGAGCAGTCCGAGGTCCCCGCTGGTCATTTGTCCAGGCTTGGTTGGCATCAGCGCAGGAAGTGGGTCGTGTACCAGTCGACGAGCGGGGCGCCTGCGAACACGGCGACGAGCGACCCGAACGCGAGGAACGGGCCGAACGGGACCGCCGTCTTGCGCGCGGCGCGAGCGCCCTTGCGTGCCACGACGAGCGCCCCGAACAGCACTCCCGCGAACAGCGCGACGAGCATCGCCGGGATGACGGCGCTCCCGAGGAAGAGGCCCATCACGCCGGCGAGCTTCACATCGCCCATGCCCATCCCGCCGGGGTAGGCGAGCGCCGCGAGCAGCAACGCTCCGCCGGCGGCGACGCCGGCGATCAGGCGCTCCGACTCGCCGCTCGGGTCGAGCGTCGTTCCGATCGCGAGCGCCAGTACGGCGCCGAGCCCGGTCAGCCGGTTGGGAATGATGCGGTGCTCGACGTCGATCAGCGCGATCGGGACGAGCAGCAGGATGAGGGCGACGTCAAGAGCGATCGCGGCGGCGCCGGAGCCCGCGAGCACTGCGCCTACGCACAGCAGCGCCGTGAGCGCCTCCACGAGCGGGTAGCGCGCCCCGATTGGGGCCGAGCAGTCGCGGCAGCGTCCGCGCAACAAGAGCCATGAGAGGACCGGCACGTTGTCGTACGGTCTCACCGCCACGCCGCAGGCGGGACAGTGGGACGCCGGCCGCACGAGCGACTCGCGGCGGGGCAGCCGGTAGACGACTACGTTCAGGAACGACCCGACGATCGCCCCGAACACCCCTGCGAAGGTTGCGGTCTCCATGGACGAGTGATCGGCTCGTGCGGCATCTCACTTGAGCGCCTCTGCAATCGGACGCCCAACGTCTGAGGTCGGGAGCCCAGACGTCGGCGCCGAGACACGAAGAGGACGGCCGTCGGCCGTCCTCTTCGTCGAGCAAAGCTCGGAGCGACGAACGCCCCGGAGTTGACTACCAGCTGCCGGACGTGCCGCCTTTACAGCCAACCGTCGCGCTTTTACAGGTCCTTTGGACTTCTCCATTGGCCTTGCGGGCGATGGTGAATTCATCGCCGGTTGCTTTCGACGTCGACATGACTGAGTATTCAGTCGCATTGGGAGTACCGACGATCGAGATCGTGGCACTCGTGGTTTCTTTGAGCGTCGGCTCGAGTTTTTCCAATTCAGCAGGGGACAGGCCTGTGTATTCGCCGTTGTGGTCGGTCGAATACGTCTCGGCCGCCGTCTCGGCGGTACGCACCTGCGACTTGGCGGCGGCGTCGTTGGCCTTGTTCTTCTGGTTCAGGAACGACGGGATGGCGATCGCGGCAAGGATGCCGATAATCAGGATCACGACCAGCAGCTCGATGAGCGTAAAACCCAACTCCTCCCTCGCCTGCGGATGTAGTTGATTGCGCACCAGCGACTCCTATTTCGTGAACTGGGGAGGATGCACAATGGGGGCAACCAGATGGCCGCCCCCATTGCAGTGCTAGTACCGTCTGTCCAAAGCAGGACGCTCTGGATGCAGGCGACTACCAGCTGCCCGACGTCCCACCTTTGCAGCCAGTTGTGGCGCTTGTGCAGGTTCGTTCGATTTCTCCGCCGGCCTTGCGTTCGATGGAGAACGTGTCTTTGGTGGCCACAGATTCTGAGGTGACCTTGTACGTGGTGGCTGTAACGCCGCTCACGCTCAGTTTCACGGTGGTCGTTTCTTTGAGCGTCGACTCGATTTTTTCCAATTCGCCGACGGTCATACCCGTGTATTCGCCGTTGTGGTCGGTCGAATACGTCTCGGCCGCCGTCTCAGCCGTACGGGCCTGCGTCTTGGCGGCCGCGTCGTTGGCCTTGCTCTTCTGGTTCAGGAACGACGGGATGGCGATCGCGGCAAGGATGCCGATGATCAGGATGACGACCAGGAGCTCGATGAGCGTGAAACCACCCTCATCACCCGAGCGCTGGCGCAGTCGATAGAGCATTTGAATCCTCCTTGGGATCCGGTTCTTGAGCGCCAGCCCCCAGTCCAACCGCCTCCTATGGCGGTGCGTCCCCTGGGCCGTTCTCACGATCGACGTGCAGGAGCCGCCGGCTTTGCCATACACCCTCGTGGGCGCTTGCCTTGGCTTGTGGCCTGGCTTGTCAGCGCGTTCATCGGCCGCTACGCGCGGGCGCTTTAGCGTTGCACCCAACCTGGACGCATAGTCCACGGTCGGACGAAGATCAGACCACCGTTTACGACGTTCGCCGTCGCCACGGCAGAGCGCGCCGACAGCCCCGCGGACGTCTATTGACAACGTGCTCAGTGACGTTTCAGCGCAGCCTGCTCCTGCTGCCACTCCTGCGCGTCGGCGCCCGTGAGACGGTCGCCGCCGCCGCGGCACCACGGGCACGTGACCTTGCGGGCGTGACCGCCGAGGTTCGAGATGACCTTGCCGGCGCCGTGGCACGGCATGCAGGGTTGCTGGCCCACCACCTGCTCCGCCGCTGCCGCCGATCGATCGCGCGACTCCTCCTCCGCCACCGAGTCGTCCTGGTCGCTGCCGTGTCCGCTCGCAGACGGCGCCCCGCGGGGGCGCCTGGGCGCCGGCTGCTTGCGATCATGTGCCTCACTCATGGAGCGGCGAGGTTAGCGTTCCGGGCGTGAGAATGCCCACAATACCCCTGCGCTGGTTCGCGCTCGCGTCGATCACCGCCGGTGCGGCGGCTTTGAGACTGGTGGATCTGGGAGCGGTACGGCTCGATCCGTTCTACGACGCGGCCGTGCGCAGCATGGGCTCCTCGTGGCACAACTTCTTCTTCGGAGCCTACGAGCCGGGCGGGAGCGTGTCGATCGACAAGCCGCCCGTAGACCTGTGGCTGCAGGTGGCCAGCGTAAAGCTGCTCGGCTGGAGCTCGACGTCGCTGAAGCTGCCTGAGGCACTGGCGGGAACGGTGTCGGTGCCGCTCCTGTATGGGGCGGTGAAGCGTCCGTTTGGCACGGTGGCCGGGCTCGTGGCGGCGCTCGCGCTCGCCGTGCTCCCGATCGAGGTGATCACGGCGCGCAGCGACACGATGGACGCGGTCATGATGATGCTGCTGGTCCTGGCGCTGCTGCTGCTCGTGCGCGCGTGCTCGCCGATCGGAGATCACGTGATCTCCGATCAGCCAGGCCGCACCGCCTGGCTGCTGGCGGCCGCGGTGGCGCTCGGAGTGGCGTTCAACGTGAAGCTGTTCGAGTCGCTCGTGGCGCTCCCGGGACTGTTCGTGCTCGCCTGCCTCGGCATGCCGCGTGCGGCCGGCGGCTCGCGATCGGCAAGACGCGGGCGACTGGCATGGCAGCTCACTGCGGCCTCTGCGGTGTATGTCGTCGTCGCGCTTTCGTGGCTGGGCGCGACGCTGCTCGTCCCTGCCCATGAACGTCCATACGCGATCGGGTCGACGAACGGGAGCGCATGGAACGCGGCGTTTGTGTTCAACGGCACAGAACGACTGACGGGCAAAGCCGTCGAAGTGGGCCAGGTGACCTCGGGGACGCGACGCAACGGCAGCGCTGGCGGAGGGGGACGCCACGGGACTCAACCGATCACCCGGCCCTCCCCCACGCGCCTGCTCGCCCGCAGTGGCCAGTTGCCGGCCAGGTGGCTCGGCTGGGAGGCGCTGGCGGCGCTGCTCTTGGGCATGACCGTCGTCGTCTCCGTTGCGCGTCGCGGGACGGCGCGTGTGCAGCGCGCTACGGCGACGGGACTGTTCGTGTGGCTGCTCACGGGAATCGTGCTGTTCAGCGCGATGGCGCGCCTGCACCCGCGCTACCTCGAGAGCTTCACCCCGGCCGTGGCGGGCATGCTCGGGATCGGCGTGGGTCGGGTGGCATGCGCAAGGAGCCGGGCTCGGCTGCTCGCTGTGCCGTTGACGGCGTTGCTCGCGATACCGCTCGTGGCAAGCATCGAAGCTGTGGGCGAGGAGACCTCCGACGCCGGCAATGTGGGCGCCCTCAGTGGCGAAGAGCAGCATGCGACCAGTACGTATCTGCGCGCGCACCAGGATGGTGCGCGCTACGAGGTGGCGGCGGGAGCGGCGACGAACATCGCGTCGCTGATAGTGCAAGACGCGCGGCCCGTCGTGATGCTCACTACGTACAACGGACTTCCCCTGACGAGCGTGGCCCAGCTGAAGGCTCTCATCTCACGTGGAGAGGTGCGCTATGCGTTCCTCGACTCGGTGTGCAAACCGGGCGCGCCGAGGACGACCGCCGGCTGCGCGCCGGCTGCGTTGTGGGTGCGCGCGCACGGGACGGACGTGTCGCTCGAGGCCGGACTTCGCGTCCACGGCATCCTCTGGCGACTGCCCCTCATGGCCAGCGGGGGCCTGGGACGGTAGCGTGAACAGCGTGAATGCCTCCAATGTGATGGATGCGCCCGTGTCGATGCGCATTCTCGTCGTCGACGACGAGGCTCCGCTGCGCGATACGCTGACGCGGTCCTTCTCCAAGGAGGGCCACACGGTTGAGGCGGTGTCCGGCGGCGCAGAGGCAATCGAGCGTGCGAGCGCAGGGCAGTTCGACGTGATCCTGCTCGACGTGGCGCTCGGCGCCGGACCGAGCGGCTATGACGTGTGTCGCGCGCTGCGCGAACAGCGCAACATCGTGCCGATCATCATGCTGACCGCGCTCGACACCGAGGCGGACGCCGTCCAGGGATTGGAGGCGGGCGCCGACGACTACGTGACCAAGCCGTTCGGGCTGGCCGAGCTGCGCAGCCGCATCCGCGCGGTGCTGCGCCGCTCCGGACCGCGCGCGCTGGGCCGTGAGGTGCTGAGCATCGGACCCGTGACGCTCGACCGCAGCCATCGCGAGGTGACCGCCCACGACGGGCAGGTGAAGCTCACGTTCTCGGAGTTCGAGCTGCTCGCGCAGCTCATGTCCGAGCCGGGCAGGCTGTTCAACCGCCAGGAGCTGCTGCGCGCGATCTGGGGCGATTCCGCCTACCGCGACCCACGCGCGATCGACGTCCACATCAGGCACCTGCGCGAGAAGATCGAGCAGAAGCCCGAGGAGCCCAAGCTGATCCTGACGGTGCGCGGCGCCGGGTATCGCTTCCAGGAGCCGTGAGCGGGACGTCGCGGCAGGCCGACGCCGCGCCCCGAAGCCGGGGTGACACGCGCCGGCGCGTGCTGGGATTGCGCCCCAGGGTGTTCGCAGCGCTGCTGCTATCGAGCGCCGTCACACTCATTGTGGCGGCGCTCGCGCTGCTCTCACCGCTCGAGCACCGTCTGCGCGCGGATGGCGAGAGGGCGGTGTTCACAGCTATAGCGGCGTCGCGTTCGGAGTTCGCCGATATCGGCCTCGTCCGGAGGACTGAACGCCCGAACGAGCGCGAACTCGCGGCCGTGGTGGCGCTCCTGCGCCGCCGATCCGGCGCCCAGGTCACCATCCTGAACCGCCAGTTCGCCACGATCTACGCGCCCGCCAACCAGGATCTCGACGTTCCGGACTACTATGCCCAGGCGCGCCGCGCGCTGCGCACGGGCCGTGGCGTGCACACGCTCGTCGGGGACGAGCTGGTGGCCGCCGAGCCGATGCGGGTGGGCGAGAATGGCCCGATCTACGCCGTCGTGCTCGTGCGGCGCCTGCTGTATGTGAGCTCGGCGGTACACGTAGTGCAGAACGCGTTCATCGAGGCGGCAGCGGTCGGCTTCGGGATCGCGCTGCTGCTGGGGATCGCGCTCACGACCACGCTGCTGCGACGCTTGGAGCGATTGCGCGAAGCGGCGCGCGAGCTCGAGCGGCGGGGACTCGACGCGCCGATCCACGTCGAGGAGCGACGCGACGAGATCGGCGATCTGACGCGTGCGTTCGCGAGCATGCAGACGCGCTTGCGCCGCCAAGAGGAGGCGCGTCACGCGTTCGTGGCAACCGCATCGCACGAGTTGCGCACACCGCTGGCCTCGCTCGACGGGACGCTCGAGTTGCTCGAAGACGACCTCGACCCGCGACGACTCGACCTCGACGACGCGCGCGAGCGCACGGCCCGGGCGCGCGAGCAGTCAAGGCGTCTGTCGAGCCTGGCGTCGGACCTGCTCGACCTGAGCCGCCTCGATGCGGGGGTCCAGTTGCGCGCCGAGCCGGTCGAGCTCGGCGAGCTGTGCCGCGCGGTGGCGGCGGAGTTCGAGCGCCGCGCGGCGGAGCACGACGTCCACATCGATGTGCGCCCGCCACCACAGGCGTGCTGGGCCGGATGCGACCCGGGCGCGGTGGCGCGGATCATGAGGATCTTGCTCGACAACGCCGTTGGGATCGCGCCGCCGGGCTCGACCGTGCGCGTGCAGACCGCCACGTCCGACGCGGGCGTGCGGGTGACGGTCAGCGACAGCGGGCCAGGTGTGCCAGCGGAGGAGCGTGAGCGAATCTTCGAGCGTTTCCAGCGCGGGAGCGCCTCGCGCGGGCGCAGCGGCTTTGGCCTCGGGTTGGCGATCGGTCGGGAGCTGGCGAACCGCATGGGCTGCTCGCTGGTGCTGCTCGACGGCGCGACCGGCGCCGAGGCGACGGGGGCCTGCTTCGAGTTGCGCCTGCGGGCCGCGAGCCTGGACGAGGACGGCGCTCGCTGAGCGCCTGCGAAGCGCGGGCGATGGCGATCGGCGAGGATAGGCAGATGAGACCGCCGACCGCGAGCGAGAGCGACCACGGCGAGGCAGGGGTGCTCGAGCAGATCGCCGAGAGAGCTCGCGCGAGCGGGAAGATCGCGCTCGACACGGAGTTCATGGGCGAGGGCCGCTATCGCACGCTGCTCTGCCTGATCCAGCTCGCGGTCGCCGACGGGGAGGGGGGTGAGCGAATCGAGATCTTCGATCCCCCGGGAGGGGTCCGCCCGGCGGCGGCGAGGCAGCCCACGGGCCGAGGCTGCGAGCCGCTGGCGCAGGTGCTCGCGGACCCGAAGATCGAGGTCGTGGTGCACGCCGGGCGTCAGGACATCGCGCTCCTGCGCCGGACGCTGGGTTGCCAGGCGCGCAATGTGTTCGACACGCAGGTGGCGGCGGGCTTCCTCGGTATGCCGGCGCAGTGTTCGTACGAGACGCTGCTTGCGGAGACGCTTGGCGTGAGGCTCGCGAAGAGCGCGAGCCTCACCCGCTGGGACGCCCGGCCGCTGTCACCCGAGCAGCTCGCCTACGCTCGCGAGGACGTCATGCACCTGTTGGCGCTCGCGGCCGAGCTCGAGCGCCGGCTCGAGCGTATCGGACGCTTGCGGTGGGCTCAGGAGGAGTGCGAGTTCCTCGAGCAGGTGAGCGACGAGCGCGATGTCAGCGCGATCTTCGAGCGACTCCCGCGCGTCAGGGGCATGAGCGTCGCCTCACAGGGAGTGGCGCGCGAGCTGGTGGAGTGGCGCGAGCGGACGGCTGCCGAGCGTGACAGGCCGGTGCAGAGCGTGCTCGGCGACACCGCGCTCATGGAGATAGCCAAGCGCAAGCCTTCGTCGTTGCGCGAGCTGGAGGAGATCCGCGGCATCGGTCAGAGCAGCCTGCGCAAACGCGGCGAGGAGGTGCTCGGAGCGGTGGAGCGGGGCCGGCGACGCACAGACGAGCTGCCGGCGGCGAGACCACGCGGGACTCAACCGCACCCGGACGACGCGCCGCTGACCGCGCTGTCGGAGGCGCTCGTAAGAGCGCGCGGGCGCGAAGCGAACCTCGCTTACGAGCTGCTTGCGTCGCGTGCCGATCTGCAGGCGATCGTGGTCGGCGAGCGAACCGGCGAGCGCGCGGACGTGCGTACGCTGCGCGGCTGGCGCCGCGAGCTCGTAGGCGAGGAGCTGCTGAGGCTGCTCGGCGACAACGTGTCCCTATCGGTCAAGAACCGCCGCGTTCGAGTCACCCGTCACTGACAGCCACAGAGTCGAGGCTATTCGATGTGGTTGTAGACCGTGAACATCGGCATGTACATCGAGACGACGATGAAGCCGACGATCGAGCCGATCACGATGATCATCACGGGCTCGAGGATCGAGGTGAGCGCTTTCACGGACGCTTCGACCTGGTCCTCGTAGAAGTCGGCGATCTTCCCGAGCATCGCGTCGAGCGCGCCTGTCTCCTCCCCGACACCCACCATGTGTGTGACCATCCTTGGGAAGATCGTGGTCTTCGACAACGGCTCTGAGATCGTGCCGCCGCGCTTGACCGAGGCGATCACCCCGTCCATCGCCTCCTCGACGACGACGTTGCCGCCGGTCTTGCCGACGATCTCGAGCGCCAGGAGCAGCGGCACGCCGGCGCTCGTGAGCGAGGAGAGCGTGCGCGACCAGCGCGCCACCGCCACCTGCTGGACGATCGTGCCGATCTTCATCGGGACGCGCAGGCGGAAGCGGTCCCACTGGGGACGGCCCCACGAGGATTTCTTCCAGCGCAGGAACGCGAAGATGGAGGCGCCTGCGCCGGCGAACATCGCCCACCAGTAGCCGACGACAGCGTGTGACATGGCGACGGAGACCTGCGTGATCGCCGGGAGTTCGCCGCCGAACTGCTTGAAGACGCCGGCGAACACGGGCACGAGGAACGCGACGAGCGCCATCATGACGGCCACCGCGAACGTGATCACGAGCGCCGGATAGATCATCGCCGAGCGGATCTGACGACGCAGGGAGGCGTCCTTCTCGAGCTGGTCGGCGACGCGCACGAGCGACTCCTCGAGCAGGCCGCCGGCCTCGCCAGCGCGCGTCATCGCGACGAACAGCGGGTTGAACACCTTCGGGTGGGCTTCCATGGCGCTGCTGAGCGAAAGGCCCGCCTCGACGTCCTTGCGCACCTGGACGATGGTCTCCTTGAGGAACTTGCTGTCGGTCTGTTCCTCGAGGACGTAGAGGGCGCGCAGGATCGACAGGCCCGAGGAGATCATCGTCGCGAGCTGGCGTGAGAAGATGGCCAGCTCACTGGCCTTGACCGACTTCAGGAAGCCCAGCTCGATCTCGCGCGAAGCGTGCTTGTCGGCGATGTCGAGCACGATCATGCCGCGCGACTTGAGCTGGTTGGAGACGGCCTCCCTGGAGTCGGCATCGATCTCGCCGCGTGCCTTCACGCCGGCAAGGTCCATCGCCTTGAAGACGTACGTGCTCATGTCATACCGCCGGTTCCATCACATCGAAGGCGCGGATGCTCATCTCATGCAGCCAGCGATCCGGCGCCGAGCAGACGGCGCAGCTCCTCGGGCGCCGAGGAACGCTCCTCGGCGAGCTTCTGGGAGATCTTTCCGGTGCGCACGAGCGCGACGAGCGCAGCGTCCATCGTCTGCATCCCCTGAGCCGAGCCGGTCTGCAGAACAGAGTAGATCTGGTGGGTCTTGCCCTCGCGAATCAGGTTGCGCACGGCGGGGTTGGGGACGAGGACCTCGCACGCGGCGACGCGACCGGAGCCGTCGGCAGTGGGCAGCAGCTGCTGGGTGATGATCCCCTGCAGCGCGACCGACAGCTGCATGCGCACCTGCCCTTGCTGCTCGGGCGGGAAGACGTCGATGATGCGGTCCACCGTCTGCGCGGTGTCCTGCGTATGCAGCGTTGCGAACACGAGGTGGCCGGTCTCGGCGGCGGTGAGCGCCGTTGAGATCGTCTCGAGGTCGCGCATCTCGCCGACGAGGATCACGTCGGGGTCCTGGCGCAGCGCGGCCTTCAGGGCCTCCGCGAACGACTGCGCGTCCGAGCCGAGCTCGCGCTGGTTGACGAGGCACTTCTTGTGCCCGTGGAGGAACTCGATCGGGTCCTCGATCGTCATGATGTGCTCCTCGCGCGTGGCGTTGATCTCGTCGAGCATCGCCGCCAGCGAGGTGGACTTGCCCGAGCCGGTGGGTCCGGTGACGAGCACGAAGCCGCGCGGCTTGCGCGTGAGGTCGTGGACTGCCGGGGGCAGGCCGAGCTGGTCGATCGAGGTGAGCTCGAACGGAATCAGGCGGAACGCCGCGCCGATCGCGCCGCGCTGGTAGTAGGCGTTGACGCGGAAGCGCGCGTGACCCGGGATCGAGTAGGCGAAGTCGAGCTGCCAGTTGGTCTCCAGGCGCTGGCGCTGGTCGCCTGAGAGAATCGAATAGACGATCTCGCGCGTGTCGGTGGGTGAGAGCACCGGGTAGCTGTCGATGCGGTCGAGGCGACCGCGGACACGGACGGTGGGTGGCACCCCCGCGGACAGGTGCAGGTCCGAGGCGCGCCGCGCGACCACCTCCATCAAGAGATCTGCGAAGTCGATGCTCATCGCTTCGCCCATCGGTGAGCCCTAGCAGGCATGTGGGGTTGCAGGGGGGTCATTGGACAGATGTTCGACATCTGGGGGCGCCCACGCCGACTTGTGCAACGTGGCTTGCGCGCCGCGCGGCTCGGAGGGCGTTCCACGCCGCTGTGACCGGTCGTGGGGCACGTCCATCGACCGTGCACAGCGATGGTCGATGCACGGTGCTCGCCATTCCCGAGACCAAGACGCTCAACTGCTCCCGACCACGCGGGCGATCTCGGCGACCGAGGTGAGGCCCTGGCGGACCTTCTCCAGGCCGTCCTCGCGCAGACGGCGCATCCCCTCGCGGACCGCCACCTCGCGGATCTCCTCGGCAGAGCGACGTTCGAGCGCCATGCGGCGGATCTCAGAGGAGAGCCTCATCACCTCGTAGATCCCGAGACGGCCGCGATAGCCCGTGCCGCCGCAACGGCGGCAGCCGACGGGCTCGTAGGCCTCGAGGTCGACGAGCACCTTGTAGCCGCTTTCGCGCAGGACCTCGGCGGGAACGATCGTTCGCTGCTTGCAGCCCGAGCACAGCGTTCGGGCGAGCCGCTGAGCGAGCACGCAATCGAGCGCCGAGGCGACGAGGAACGGCTCGATTCCCATCTCGATGAGACGGGTGATCGCAGACGGCGCATCGTTGGTGTGCAGCGTGGAGAGCACCAGATGCCCGGTGAGCGCAGACTCGACGGCGATCTGGGCGGTCTCGCGGTCGCGGATCTCGCCGACCATGATCACGTCGGGGTCGGCGCGCACCATCGCGCGCAGGCCGGTGGCGAACGTGAGGCCCACCTTTGTCGAGACCTGCACCTGGGTGAGCCCTTCGAGCTGATACTCGACCGGGTCCTCGACGGTGATGATGTTCTTCTCGGGCGTGTTCAGCGCGAGCAGAGCCGCGTACAGGGTGGTGGACTTGCCCGAGCCGGTCGGACCGGTGACGAGCACGGCGCCGTGGGGCCGGGCGATCGCGTGGGCGAAGCGCTCCTCCTCGGCGGGTTGCAGGCCCAGCGACCCGAGGTCATGCACGGCGGCGCCCTTGTC
>DASUDH010000126.1:0-5125 GCA_036275675.1 Solirubrobacteraceae bacterium
ACAGTCGTTGAAGCTCTGCCGTAAGCGCGTCGGCCAATGCGGACATTCCCCTCGCGGCCGCCTCGCGAGCGCGGTCGATCCGATCGAGCGGCCAGTGCTCGGACTCCCACAGCGCTCGGGCGCGCGCCGCGCTGCCCGCGCCCTGGCGACGTGCGCTCGCCTCCAGGCGGTCGGCGAGCTCGGGGCGGTCGAGCACACCGGGAGCGCGCAACCACGCGAGCAGATCTCCCAGGTCCCCGTCCGCCACAGCGCAGCGCAGCAGCCCGAGCAGCCCTCGCCCGATCGCGGTGTGCGCGAACCTGACGCGGTCGCGCAGGGCATAGGGGACGTCGAAGTCCTGAAGCACTTCGCCGAGGAGCCCCGCGATCGTCTCGGGGGAGCGGTGCACGATCGCGATCTCCCCCGCCTCCACGCCTTCGTCGAGCAGCGCCCGCACCTCGCCCGCCACGAGCTCCAGCTCGGCGCGCGGACTACCCCCCTCGAGCAAGCGCACCGCCTCACCCGGCTCGACACGCGTCGGGTCGTCCGTCAGCAGCGAGCGCTCCAGATGGTGCAGAGCGTCGCGCGCGCGAGCTGCGTAGTAGTCCGCGCGCGCCGGCAGCTCCGTATGGGCGTCCGCGTGCGGCGCGAGCCGCTGGAAGGCGCCCGCGCGACCCGCAAACACGACGCGACCGGGCTCGTAGGCGAGCGACACGGTGATGCGCGCCCCGACGACCCCGCCGAGCGTCTCGATCGCGTCGAGCTGCAACTCGGTCAGATCGTCGAAGCCATACAGCAGCACGGGCGTCGAGCCCCACAGCGCGGGCTTGCGGCGCAGCGCATCCAGGGCTCTCGTCACGCGCAGCTCGCGGTCGGCGCGCCTCATCCTGGCGAGCGCCTCGTGGTAGCCATCGAACACGCCGCACAATCGCTCGAGCGTGGCCTGCTCGCCGTCCGGCTGCTCTCCCTGCGGAAGCTTTCCGTCTGGTACCTCGCCGTTCGGGTCCGCTTTCTCCGCCGTCGACGCACGCAGCGCCCCGCGCAGCCGGGCTGGAGTGACGCGCTGGGTCTCGAGCTCGGCCACGAGCCGCGCCAGCGCGCTCGCCATGCCAGGGCGCGCGCCTGAGAGTCGCGCCAGTACGCGTTCGCGCGCGAGCGGGCCGAGGGGCTCTTCGACCAGGCCGGCGCGCGCGACCACCTCGGCGAGCAGCCCCTCGAAGCGCTCGACCCGCGCACCGAGGGCGAGTCCCCCCTCGGCCAGCTCGCGCCTGTAGCGCGCCTGGTCGGCCTCGGTGGGTACGACGAGCAAGGGGTCTTCCCCGTGCGCGACGTGCGCCCGCAGCGCATCCAGCACGACGTGCGCCTTGCCTGCGTTGGCGGGGCCTGTCACGAGCGCGATCGGCACGGCGCCCATCCTTGCGCACCGCGGGTCACGCCGCGCTTGCGGTCGCTACCTCCTGGCTCTCGGCGGTGTCCGTCTCGGACTCGGGCGGCTTGGCGCCCTCCTTTGCCCATGCCTCGTTGAACTCGACGCGCCACTTGCCCTCGTCATCCTGACTGAGCGCCAGGTGCGCGCGGAAGCTGCGGCCACTGCGCGCCTTGAAGCCGGCCACTGCCTTGGAGGTGTGTCCGCTGCGAATCAGCTCGCGCGCAACCGCCACGGACAGCTGCTTGCCCGACTTGCCCTTCCAGATCACGAAGCCGCAACCCGGATCGTCGCGCGCCCAGCACGAGTAGCCCTTGCGGTTCTCTTTGATGTCGTGCCCACAGACCGGGCACGGACCGAGATTTGCGCGCGGGATGCGCACGTCCTTTAGTTTCTCGTCGAGCTCTTTGACGGTCTGCTCGGCGAACCCCGCGATGTCGCCCATGAACCGCTCACGCGAGTCCTCGCCACGCTCGATCCCGTCCAGACGGTGCTCCCACTGACCGGTCATGTCCGGCGAGGTGAGCGCGTGCTCGCCGAGCAGCCGCACGACGTTCAGTCCCTTGTCGGTGGCCACCAGCGAGCGCGCTTCGCGTTCGAGGTAGCCCACATGGATCAGCCGCTCGATGATCGCGGCCCTCGTCGCCGGCGTGCCGATCCCCGAGTCCTTCATCGCCTCGCGCAACTCGTCGTCGTCGACGAGCTTCCCGGCGGTCTCCATCGCGGCGAGCAGCGACGCGTCGCTGTAGCGGCGCGGCGGCTTGGTTTCCTTGCGCTCGCTAGCGATCTCGAGCGTCTGCACCTGTTCGCCCTCGTTCAGCTTCGGCAGCTGCTGGTCCGAGCCCTCGTCTTCCTCGGCGTCCGACTTCGCCTCGGCCGCCATCTGCCCGTAGACCCCGCGCCAGCCGGGTACGAGCAGGAGCTTGCCGTGCGTCCTGAACACGCACCCGCCGGCGTCGTCGCCCGCGGGCAGCACGGTTGTCTCCACGCGCGTGTTCTCGAACACCGCCTCGGGATGAAAGACGGCGAGGAAGCGCCTGACCACCATGTCGTAGACGCGCTTGTCGTCCTCCCCCATGCGGTCCACCATGTGCTCCGCCTTGGTGGGAATGATCGCGTGATGGTCGGTCACCTTCTCGTTGTTGACGACCCGCGCGAGCGGGAGCAGGTCGAGGCCGGTTACGTATGCAGCCGCCTGCGCATACTCGCTGCGCACGCCCACGAGCTCGGCCGTCGGCTTGATCTCCTCCACCATGTCGCTCGTCAGGTAGCGCGAGCTCGTACGGGGATAAGTGAGCGCCTTGTGCTCCTCGTACAGGCGCTGCGCGGCCGCCAGCGTGCGTCGCGCGGAGAAGCCGTAGCGCGTGTTGGCCTCGCGCTGCAGGCTCGTCAGGTCATACAGCATCGGCGCTCGCTCGCGCTGCTCCTTGCGCTCCAGCTTGGTGATCGCGCCCTGCTTACCCTGGCAGGCCTCAACGATCGCGAGCGCCTCCTGCTCGGTGGCGATGCGGGGCTTCGATCCCATGTGGAAGCGGCCCTCATACACGCGTCCGCCGTCCTCGGCGGCGTGCGATCCGGCGCCGGCGGCGTTCGCATCGGCGCGCGCGCCGTCCCCGACGCCATTCGACCCGCCACCCACACCGCCCGCGCCGGCGCCTGCTCCATCGCCGCTCGCGGCCTCTTCGAGCGGACCGGCGTCGAACGTCGCATCCACCAGCCAGTAGGGCTCTGGCACGAACGCCTTGATCTCTTCCTCTCGGCGCGCCACGATCGCGAGCGTCGGCGTCTGCACCCGCCCGAGCGACACCGCCCCGTCGAACGACGATTTCAGGCGGATGGTGGCGGCACGTGTGGCATTCATGCCGACGATCCAGTCGGCCTCCGAGCGCGACCGCGCGGCCTGCTCGAGCAAGGCAAAGTCCTCGGCGGGCCGCAACGAGGCAAACGCCTCCTTCATCGCCGCGCCCGTCATGGAGTTCAGCCACAGCCTGCGCACGGGCTTGGTGGCTTTTGCCTTCTCGTACAGGTAGGCGAAGATAAGCTCGCCCTCGCGCCCGGCATCGCACGCGTTGATGACCTCGACGACATCCTCGCGGCCGAGCTGGGCGGTGACAACCGACATCTGCTTGCGCGAGCGCTCGTCGCGCACCACAAGCTTGAACTTGCTCGGCACGATCGGCAGGTCGGGCATCCGCCAGCGCTTGTACTTCGCGTCGTACTCGTCGGGTTCGGCGAGCTGCACGAGGTGGCCCACCGCCCATGTCACCACGTGCTCGGGACCCTCCAGCCAGCCTTCCTGCTTGGCGAACGGACCCGGCAGCACGCGCGCCAGGTCGCGCCCCACCGAGGGCTTCTCCGCGATCACAAGCGTCTTCGACATGGCGCCAGCGTAGCGGGTGGGTGGAGGGACGTAACGCTGGGTGAGGCTCGGCCGCCGATCAGCGCTATCTTCACCCACCGATAGGTGTTCTGGGGTTGGCTCCCCAGAACACCTGCGTGCCGAGCATCCCGATCATCGTGACGAGCACCAGGTTGAGCACCATCGACTTGGCCGTGGCTCTGCCCACGCCGACCGGGCCGCCCGAGGCCGTGTAGCCGTAGTAGCAGGCCACAAGCACGACCGCGGTGGCCATCGACATGGCCTTGATGACGCTGTAGAGGTAGTCCAGCGGATTCTGGTATTGCCAGAAGATCAGCAGGTAGCCCCCTGAGGTGACGGCCCCGACCTGTCGTACCACCGCGATATAGGAAGCCAGAAATCCCACCCCGATTCCAGCGATGTACATGAATGGCAGCACGATCCAGCTAGCCAACAGGCGCGTGGCACACAGGAACAGCATCGAATCGACCCCCATCACTTCGAGCGCGTCGATCTCGTCGTTGATGCGCATCGCGCCGAGCTCGGCCACGATCCCGGTGCCGACCTTCGCCGCCATCATGTAGCCGAACGCATAGGGGATCGCCTCGCGCAGATCACACCATGCCGCGAACGCGCCGGCGATGCTTGGCGCTCCCTGGGCCTGGGCGAAGTACGCGCCCTGGATCCCACAGGGACCTAGCCCGATGATGAACACATTCACCCACAGCACGATCGTCGAGGACACGATCAAGAGCCCCGCCTGGCGTGTGGCCTCGCCGAAGAAGCGCAGGACGCGCAGCGTCCAAACATCGCGCACGATGCGACCGGTGAACTGAGCGATCTCGCCCGTCGAGGCCATCCAATCGCGCGCGGTCGCGGGGGACTCGCTCACCCGATCGCCCCCTCACCCGATGACCCCCCAACCCATGCCCCCATGGAGGCATCCTCCTTCCCACACAAAGACATCCCAACCCATGCCCACATGGAGGCATTGCCCTTCCCACACAAGGACCCCCTAACCCATGCCCCCCTTAGTGGGCATGATCCCTTCTGGGTGTAGATAGGGCTCATTTGATCGTGATGATGTTGGGGTGAGTGGCGAGCAGCATCTGCGTGAAGACGTAGTTGAACGACCCGAACGCGATGATCGAGCCCACGACGGCCTGGTTTACGGCTCGTCCCACTCCCTCGGCGCCGCCTGAGGCGGTCATGCCCTTGTAGCAACAGATGATCGCGATGATCGCCCCGAATACCGCCGTCTTGAGCGTCGAGCCCCACAGGTCGGTTGTCGAGGTGTTGTTGAAGAACGTCGCCCAGAAGGGCCCCAATGGCTGCCCATGGACGATGGCGGCCAGGATGCC
>DASUDH010000127.1:0-6123 GCA_036275675.1 Solirubrobacteraceae bacterium
ATCCGCGCGGGCGCCCGCGCGCGGGCGCCCGCGCGGATCCCCCTTGTGCGTCGATTGCCCTGCGTGTGTCGGCTGGCCCGCACGTGTCGATGGCCCGGCAACCAGCGACTGCCTTGGACGCGTCGCCTGCGCCTCGGCCAGGCGCTGCGCGTCGTTGGCGAGCACCGGGATCATCCGTGTGGCCAGCGACGCGGTGAGTGCCGAGCGGAACGACAGGCGGCGCACCGAGCGCAACAGCTCGTCGGGATCGACCGCGAGGCTCGCGAGCGTCGTCGCGAGCATCAGGATCGCGACCTTCAGCGCGATCATGGCTCCGTACACCAACGCCTCCACAGTCAGATCGCCCTGGCCAAACGGGCCGAGGTCGCCGAGTCGCGCGAACACCGTCAGGCCTTCGCGTGAGACGAGCACGTTCACCACGACGATCGGGAGCGCCACGATCGTCGCCGTGCGCAGCGAGCGCACGAGCTCGTGGCCCACGCCCGCGAACGCCCCTGCCAGCACCATCGCGACCGTCAAGACGCAGAGCACGAGCGGGTGGTCGGTCCAGAGCGCCGCCACAAGCAGCGCGATCGTCCACATCGCCCCCACGCTGGCGCGCGTGGCGTGCAACGGCGAGGCAAGGCGCCGGTAGGCGAACATCCGCGCTGCGCCCATCACCGCCGGTCGGGAAGCGCCACGGCCGTGCCCGATCCTTCGAGCGCCAGCGCGAAGTGGTTGTCCAGTGACGCTGCGTCGAGGGCGCTGGCCGCGCGGCTGACGCCTGCGGAGTCAGTGCCGGCAACGACCCACACGGGCGCCTCTTCGCGGTAGCGGGTGGCCGCCACCAGGCCCGCACCGGCGCCGAGCGTGCGCGTCGTGTGCCCCGCTTCGTCGATCAGGTCGAGCGCGGCGCCACCAGCGGAGAAGCGCGCATACACACCGCTTGAGCGCGGTCCGGCGCCGATCGAGTGCACGCTTGGGTCGGCCTCGAGCGTGGAGAAGCGACCGACGAGGACGCGCAACGTGTAGGGCTCGTCGCCACCAGAGATCGCCGCGAGCGCCGCCGGCGCCCCGAGAGAGCGCAGACGCTCGACGACCGCGCGGCACGAGGAGGCGGAGGGTTCGGCGCATTCGACGCGCACGGGCAGGCGCTTGCCGTCGATCCCCGCGAGGAACGGCTCGGGGAACGAGCCCACCACCGCGGGCACGGTCTCGGTCTGGGACCAGTCGTGCAGGTCCCACCACACGCGATCGCCGGCGTGGACGCTCGTCTCGGCGGCCCCCTTCGGCGCCTGCACTCCGTTGACGTAGTAGAACCAGTCCCACGGCTTCCCTCCCCGCGTGCCGCCCTGCAGGCCATCGATGCCCTGCACAAAGCCCCCCGCGTAACGGGCGTTCACTGCGACGTTGCGCCGCAGCAGGCTCATGACCGTCTCCTGGCCCACCACGCGCGGCGCGCGCGCGCCATGCAGGACGCGCGCGCCGAAGTCGCGCGTGATCGTGAGCTGGACGTCCTTTGGCGTCGGGCCCGGCCCGAGGCCGCAGCCCTCGAGCGCGCAGAGCGCCGCGAGCGCGACCGCGCGGGCCGGTGAGCGCCGAGGGGTCATCCGCCTTAGTGGGTCACCTTCACCGTCAGCTCGTCGCGAACCGAGTCAGGGGCGCTCGCGACGATCCGGTAGCTGCCGGCTTTTGCGAACGTCAGCTTCGCTTTGCCCGAGGCGTCGGTGGTGGCCGTGTGTCCACCCGCCGACAGCTTCACGCCGACGCCCGGAGACGCCTTGCCCGTGAAGTTGGCAAGCGCCGAGACGCTCAGCGCCACAGCCTTGCCGGCGCGCGCTTTCGCCGGACGCTTGATCGCGAGCACCGCCGGGTTGAACATGCCCTGCGGGCAGCTGGCAGCGCTTTCCTGCGAGCACTGCGGGAAGAACAGCAGACGCTCCCCCTTGTGCAAAGTGGCGCCGCAAATGCCCGTGGTGGCGGGCTTGCCGTCCACCCAGAACGACCAGTAGTAGCTGGACGTGAACGGGTAGGACTCGCCCTTGATCGCGATCACAGGGTAGCCGAGGCCGCTCGAGAACGAACCGGCCGTCCAATGGCCGTGCGTAGCGTCCTGCAAGGCCACGGCCGCCGTGTCGCCTGCGCACACGTCGGCCGGCTTGCCGTCCTTGTCGATCGACGCGGCCTTCGCCTTGACCGTCGTTTCGGGGAGCAGCGTCGAGGAGATCCCCTCGACCCTGACGCTCACCGGAGTGCCGGCGGACAACCCGACCGCCTTGCCGCTGGACGCCTGTCCGGCGAGCGGCGCGACGAGCGCTGAGAGAGCCGCGGCGGCAACGCCGACGGTGAGGATACGTGAGTGATGCATGGTGGAGCCACCCCTTTCCACGAGGGCTTGTGGGCTTGTGGTCGGAGGCAGATCTCCTGGCTCCCGGGCCTACTCTCCGCGCCTTCCCGGTCCGCCGAGCGGCGCGACCAGTGGCTGCGCGCACGAGGCGCGCCGCGGTTGGCATCCCCGGTCACAGTGGCGGGTCCGCGCCGGATTCGCACCGGCTTCCCTTTCCACCGACCGTATGAACAGGGCACATCCTACTCCCGCGTGTCCGCACAGTGCCGTAGGGCATGTTTCGGGGGACCTCCGCCCCTTGCCTATGCCCCGAATGGGGTACGGACTACGGCTATGGCGTTCTCGCGGTGTACCCGCTCTCAGCCCGAAAGCGTGGTCAGGTCCGAATCGAGGCTCGTGAGCATGGCACGAGCGCGCTCGTCGAGTACAGGACGCTCCGCTATCAGCCTGCGCGCGTGGTCGAGGTCATCCGAACGGCCGAACGTGAGCGCGGCGAGGACTCGTCCGTCCTTCAGGTACCAGGTGGTGAAGCTGCCGCCCTCATAGGAACCGCGCACGATCTCCTCATCCCACTCGTACGCGGGCCCGACGTACTCGAGCTCGCCCCAATCGCCGAGCACCGAGTAGAAGTAGGGGACGACCTCGTGCGGAACGTTGCCGCCGAGCATGTTCAGGGCAGCGGTCTTGCCGTGGTTGAAAGCCACGTCCCAGTGCTCGATGCGCACATGCCCGCCGTGCAGCGGCGAGTCGTACTCGGCGATGTCCCCGGCCGCGAACACGCCCTGCGCCGAGCTCTCCAGGTGCGCGGAGCACAGCACCCCGCCGCGCTCGCCGAGCTGAAGCCCGGCGCGCTGCGCGAGAGCGACATCCGGCGTCACGCCCGCCCCGACGACGACCGCTTCGGCGGGCAGCTCCAGGCCATTCGTGGTGACAACCTTGCCGACGCGCCCGCCTGCCCGCGCCCCAGAGGGTGTGCCCGTCGGGGTGTCACCCTCGAAGCGCTCGAGCCCGTCGGCGCTATGCACCGTGATGCCACGCGATTCGAGCATCTCCTGAAAGAAGCGCCCAGCTCGCCGCCCGAAGCTCCGTTCGAACGTCGCCTCCTCCTGCATCACGATCGTCGCCTTCTTGCCCATCAGGGTCAGCGAGGCAGCCACCTCGCAGCCGATGTAGGAGCCGCCGATCAATACGACCTGCTCGGCGTCTGCCACTCCATCGCGGATGGCATCGGCGTTGCCGAGCGTGCGCAGGTAGTGGATCTGCTCGAGCTCGCACCCAGGGACGTTCAGGCGTCGCACGTTCGCGCCGGTGGCGATCAGGGCCTTCTCGAAGCTCACCTCCTCCTTGTTGGAGAGCTTGGCGGTGCGCGCTTGCGCGTCGAGCGACATGACACTCGTGCGCGTGAGCAGCTCGATCTTCTGCTTCCCCCACCAATCATTCGGCCTGAACAAGGGCTCCTCGCGCGTCTCCTCCCCACGCAGGTACCCCTTCGAGCACTCCGGGCGGTTGTAGGGCGGATCCGGCTCGCGGCCGACGAGCAGGATCTCGCCGTCGGCGCCTGACTCGCGCAGCCAGCGCGCGCAGTTGGCGCAGGCGAGACCTCCCCCGATCAGCAGGAACTCGACCTCGCGCGCGCTCATCGTCGCCCACCATAGTGCAGATCGGGTCGAGCCAAACGCAGCTGCCGTGGTCACGCCACCAGACGCGGGCCACACGCTCACAGCCCGGGAGGGTGCCTGACCGACCAGTGCGCCCACGTCGGGATGCGATCGAGGATCCGCCAGCGGGGACCGTCTTGGTTGCGGTTGGGACCGACATCGGTGCCGTGATGGCTCGTGTCCAGACGCAGATCGGCGATCACCACGAACACGTGGTCGGTCGGAGCTGTGGTCGCATAGATGGTCACCCACCTGCCCGGTCCGGGGTCGCCCCAGTGGAGATAGTCCTGCGCGAGCGGGTTGTCGCGCACGATCTCGGCGATCGGGCGCACACCGGAGCGGTAGAGGACGTAGTTGACCGTGCTCGAGCAGTCCTCACTGCCGGCGCCGCGCGGGTCCGGGTGTCCGCTCGCCCCGTACGGCAAGTCCTGCAGCTCGTTGCCCGCGATCACCATCGCCTGCACCTCCGGCGGCGCCTGCGCGGGCACGAGCGCGACGTGGCCATCCGTAGGCGACAGCACCGCGCTCGCTCCCGCTGTGAACTGGACTGACCCCACTTCCGACCAGCCGCTCGTGACGCCGGCTTCCGCGGCACTCCCTGCGCTCGCTTGCGCAGCGCTGCGGTACAGCGACGCCCAGCGCTCGACCTCCGACACATACCAGCTGGCGTGGTTGTAGGCGAAGAGCGCCCTGCGGTAGTCGCCCGGAGCACCGGAGACATGCAGGTAGTTGGCCATCGCGAAGATCGCGTCGGCCGGATCCCAGCGGTCGATCCGCCCGTCGCCATCACCGTCCACCCCGTACGCGCTCCAGGTCGATGCGAGGAACTGCGCTGGACCGCCGGCCCCTGCAGAGTTGACCGCGCCCTCCTTCGTGCACGAGGGATCGGGGTCGCGCCCGTGGTCGCACTCGACCTTGCCGATCCCGGCCAGGATCGCCCAGTCCAGGCCATAGCGCGCGGCGGCTTGTCGGTAAAGGCCCAGATACTGGGGCGGGATTTCGGCTTCGGCGCGAGCCGAGACCCCAAAACTGCCGGCGGTCCCGCCGAGCGATCCCCCGGTGAACCCGGCCAGCGCAGCGGCAACCATAAGCCAGAACAGGCCCACGGCGCCGGCCCCCACGATTAGGACACCCTTCGGCCAGACCGGTCGGCCCGGTGAGACGGAGCGTCGCGCGAGCGTTCCCGCACTCACCGGTTCGGTCCGTATCCGAGCTGACGCTTGCGTCGTTCGGCGACCGCGCGCGCGTCGTCCATGACGCGCGATCTCCGCTCGTGGGCGCCTCCCGAGGCGCGCGGATTGGGATCGGGCGCGGAGCCCTTCGAGGACGATCCGGGCGCGGAGCGCTTGGGAGCCGATCCGGGCGCTGGATTCCCGCTCGCGCGCACGCGCTGCTCGAGCGCGCGATCGAGCTCCCGGCCGGCCTTGCGCCGCTCACGGCGTCCGAGCCCGGGCTCGGACGCATGGACGACGTCCTGCGCGGCCGCGCCGAGCTGCGAGCGGAATGCGAGCTCGCGGTCGATCCGCAAGCGCGCTACGCGGCGTGCGGCCGGGTCGAGCCGCTCGTACTGCTCGCGTCCGTAGCCCGCAAGCCCAGCCAGAGCTGCATAGTCGCGCCGCTGGGCGCCCACCCGCCGCTGCCAGCTCGCGGGCAGGGCTGCCTGCTCGTCGAGGAAGCGCGCGCGCTCTTCGCGCTGCTCACGCGTGTGGGTTGTCCCGACGCTGCGTCGTGCACGCTCGCCCTCGGCGACAGCGCGGCGAGCGTCCCCCAGCGACCGCTCGCCGCCCGCCAGCTCCGCTTCGATCCGCTGCCCGCGGACGGCGAGCTTTGCCGCGCGCCGCCGGTCACCGCCCGCGAGCGCCATCTCCCGTCCGCGCCGCACGCGCTGGAGCTGCGCGCGCTTGGCCGACAGTCGCTCCTGAAGACGTGGGCCGGCCTGCATACGGGCATCCGCCTCGCCGTGATCGTGCTCAAGCGTGCGCGCCACCTGCTCGTCGGCTCGCTCGCGGGCAGCGGCGTGGGTCGCGCGTGCACGCTTGCGCAGCTGCTCCTCGTCGACGGTCGGTGAGAGGATCTTGTCCCTCGCCCAGCGCATCGGCCGCAACATCGCCCTGGGTGTCTCAAGCGCCCTTCCGAGTC
>DASUDH010000128.1:0-2495 GCA_036275675.1 Solirubrobacteraceae bacterium
CATCCCGCCCGAGAAGAAGGACGACCGCGTGACGGTGCTCACCGTGGCGCCGCTCCTCGCTGAGGCGATCATCCGAGTTCACGAGAACCGGAGCGTCAGCGAGCTCTTCCGCTAAGTAGGTCCGTTAGCGATGACGGGTCAGGAGTGGGTCGAGGTAATCGTCATGCTGGCCTGCTTCGTGCTGGCGGCGCTGGCGAGCGGGACGGAGACGGCGCTGACGTCCGTCGGCCGTCTCCGGGTGCGCTACCTGGCCGAGCAGGGCTCGAAGGCGGCGGCCACGCTGCAGCGTCTGCGAGCCGATCCGAACCGCTTCCTCTCCACGGTGCTCTTCACGAACACCCTCGCGCTGATCGTCGCCTCGACCGCGACCGCCTTGCTCACCGACTCGCTGTTCACCCGCTCGGGCGTGGCGTCGAGCTGGCGGCTGTGGCTGACGCTCGCGGTCTCGGTCCTCCTCTCCGTCGTCCTGCTGATCGTCGCCGAGGTCACGCCGAAGACTCTCGCCCTGGCCAACGCCGAGCGCGTGGCGCTGGCCGCCGCGGTGCCGGTCGACCGGCTGGCCGGCTTCCTCGGCCCGATCCTCTGGCTGGTCACGCTCATATCGCGCGCCCTCACCGGCGGCCGGGCCGCGCGCGCGCCGTACCTCACCGAAGAGGAGCTGATCACCGCGCTGCACGTGTCCGAGGAGGCCGGCGTCATCGAGGAGCAGGAGCACCAGATGATCCACGGCATCATCGAGATCGGCGACAAGTCCGTGCGCGAGGTGATGATCCCGCGCACCGACGTGATCGCCGTCGACAAGGATGCGCAGCTGCGCGACATCGTCAAGCTGTTCAAGGAGTACAGGCACACGCGCATGCCGGTGTACGAGGAGAACATCGACCACGTCATCGGCCTGATCCACACCAAGGACCTGCTGCTGTACTACACGATGTCGAGCTCGCAGAAGTTCGACATGGACAAGATGCTCCGGCCCATCGAGTTCACTCCCGAGCAGAAGAAGGTCGATGAGCTGCTCAACGAGATGCGCACCAAGAAGCAGCACATGGCCATCGTCGTCGACGAGTACGGCGGCACCGCCGGCCTGGTGACGCTCGAAGATCTCCTCGAGGAGATCGTCGGCGAGATCCGCGACGAGTACGACACCGCCGAGCAGGACATGCTGCAGCTCATCAGCCCGCGCGAGGTCCGGGTCGACGCCGGGTTCCCGCTCGAGGAGCTCAACGAGCGGCTGCGGCTCGGGATAGAGGAGTCGGGTGACTACGACTCGGTCGGCGGCTACGTGCACGCCATGCTCGGCAAGATCGCGGAGGAGGGCGATGCGTTCCAGACCGGGCGCGCCAAGTGGGTCGTCGAGAAGGTGAAGGGCCGTCGCATCCAGATGGTCCGCCTCGTCACCGAGGAGCCGTTCCCGGATCTCTCCGTCGAAGGCGGGCCGCACGAGACCGTGGAGGAGCGAACTGGCCACATACCGTGACCGCGCGGTGGTCCTGCGCAAGCTGGACTACGGCGAGGCGGACCGGATCTTCACGCTGCTGACGCGCACGCACGGCAAGGTCGGGGCGATCGCCAAGGGCGTGCGCCGGCCGGAATCGAAGCTCGGGCCGTCGCTCGAGCTCTTCTCGCACGTCGACGTGCTGCTCGCGAAGGGCCGCGGCGATCTCGACGTGGTCGCGCAGGCGCAGCGAGTGCCGGGGTATCGCATCGAAGGCGATGTGGAACGCATGGCGCACGCCGCGCTCATCGCCGAGCTCGCGGAGCGAGTGTGCGAGGACCGCCACCCGCTCGAGGGCGTGTACGAGCTCACGGTCACGTCGCTGCACGACCTCTCGCGCGAGACCGATCCGCGCCGGGCGTCGGCCTGGTTCCTGATGTCGGCCCTGGATCTGCTGGGCTACGCGCCGCAGCTCGTGTCGTGCGCGTCGTGCGACAGGCCGCTCGCGGCCCGGCCCGCGGCGTTCTCGCCCGAAGCCGGCGGGTTCCTGTGCGACTCGTGTGCCCTGCCCGCAATGGAGCTCGTCCCGCTGGCGGCGATCAAGGTTCTGCGGCTGATGGGTGCCGGCGACCTGGACACCTACCGGCGCGTCAAGCTCGACCTGGCGCTGATGAACTCCATCGACGCCGTGCTGCAGTCGCAGCTCGAGCACCACCTCGACCGGCGCCTGAAATCGCTCGCCTTCCTCAACGGCCTGAGGGTGTGATGGCCGTTACGAGGGAGGGAGTTATGGACAAGGTCGTGGCGCTCGCCAAGCGCCGCGGCTTCATCTTCCCGTCGAGCGAGATCTACGGCGGCCTCTCGGGCTTCTACGACTACGGCCCGTACGGCGTCGCCCTCAAGCGCGCCATCCGCGACCTCTGGTGGCGGCACATGGTCGACCTGCGCGACGACGTCGTCGGCCTCGAGTCGACGCTGATCATGCCCGAGGCGGTCTGGGAGGCCTCGGGCCACCTGACCAACTTCGTCGACCCGCTGCGCCAGTGCCTGGGCGAGTGCA
>DASUDH010000129.1:0-4682 GCA_036275675.1 Solirubrobacteraceae bacterium
GGTTCTACAACCTCCGAAGACGACACTCGACCCTCGGAATGCACTCACCCGCCGACTACGAGAACATCAACAACACGAACAACAACGACTAGGCCAGCCGCTCAAGCGCCATTCACTCCACGGAAGCGGGGGAAGACCACGGCCTAGACGGGCTTGGCCGCTACGCTTGGATCATGACAGTAAAGGAGCAGCTGCAGCAGGCAGTCGACGCCATGACCGAGGAGGAGGCGCACGTAGCCCTGCGCACTCTCGCGGACGCCTCGGGCGACCCGGTCGCATGGATGCTCGCGCATGCTCCGCTCGACGATGAGCCCGAGACGAAAGAGGAGCGCAACGCGGTCGCCGAGGCCAAGCGTGAACGGGCCGCCGGCGTACCGGGTATCCCGCTTGAGCAGGTCAAGCGGGAGCTCGGTCTAACGTGAGCGATCCGCACTGGCGGGTCGAGTTCACGCCCCGCGCCCGAAAGGATCTGCTTCACCTGGACAGGCAGGTCCAGCGGCGGATTGTCGATGCGCTCGATCGCCTTGCCGCCGGAGAACGTCTTTCGGGCGACGTCAGGCGCTTGGTGGGCTCGACCGAGTATCGGCTACGGGTCGGTGACTGGCGCATCCGTTTCGAACTCGACGGTGACCGGCTTCTGATCACCGTCGTGCGGATCCTGCCGCGCGGTCGCGCGTACGACCGCTGAGCCGAGGAAAGAACTCTCGATCATCATCCTCGCGCATGAGGTATCTCGGGGTAGACCTTGCGTGGTCAGACTCGACTCAAGCCCGCGAGACCGGTGTGGCGGCGCTCGAGAGCGACGGCCGGGTGTCCGCGGCTGGATGGACTGTCGGCGTCGCCGGGACCACCGCGTGGCTTGAGCAACACGCTGGCGGAGAGGCACTGGCGTTCGTGGATGCCCCTCTGCTGGTGCTGAATCAGCCGCGGACGCAGCGGATGTGCGAGAAGCAGGTCGGGCAGCGCTACGGCCGCTGGAAGGTCTCTGCCAACTCGACGAACCTCGGCACCCGCCATCTCGCCGGCGTAACGCTGCGTCGCGAGATGGAAGCGCGGGGCTGGGCCTATGACGACGGCCTCGGCGACAGCTTCCCAGAGGGCTCCCGGTTGGTGAGCGAGTGCTACCCGTACACGACGCTGGTGGGAGCACCCGAGCTTGGATACGACCAAGAGCGGCCGCTGTACAAGCGCAAGCCACGACGACTATCCGCAGTCGAGTGGCGCCCGATGAGAGCCGCGGCCTGCGACGAGCTCGTGCGACGCATCGACGCGCTGTCGGACGTGACGCCGTCGCTCGACCTGCGCTCCAACCCCGTTACGCAGAGTCTTCTCGAGCCATCGCCGCTCGAGGACCGGGCCTATAAGCACCGCGAGGACCTGATCGACGCGCTACTCGCCGCGTGGACGGCGGCACTTTGGCACAACCAACGGCTCACCCGATGCCAGGTGCTCGGTGCCGGCGATCCCGTCGTCGACGCGCACGGCGCGCGAGCGACGATCATCGCCCCGGCCCGTCAAGAGCAGCGGCTAGCGCCGCCCTGAAGCACGAGAAGTCGGGGCGCTCTCGTCCCGTCCATGCGGCGCCGGAGTGCACGACGGCGCAAAGTTCAGCAACCCAATACGATTCGCACTCATGACCAGCGACGGCGATAACTAGGGATTATCGCTGTTATCCCCAAATGACGTTCGACACGTCGAATACGACTTATCAGGAGCTGCTCGGGCGGGTGTTGCAGTCTGGCGCGAGCGTTGTGCCGTTCGTGGGAGCCGGGCTCAGCGTCTACGGGCGGCGGGATGAGCGCCTGCCGCTCTGGCGAGAGCTGCTGGAGCGGCTGATCGCGGAGGGCCTCGAAACCGGGCTGATCCCAGATGACGGCGATCCCGTCATCAACGCCGCGCTTGCAGCGAGGCAGTACATCCGGGCCACGGATCTCATTCTCGACGCGCTCGGCGAGCCAACATTCCGCCGGGTCATCCAACGTGAGCTCGATGATCGTCACCTCAAGGTCCCACCCGCGATCGCCCAGCTCGTGGGAATCAGCTGGTCGCTGATAGTGACGACGAACCTCGATCGGTTGATCGCTCGTGCGTACCTCGATCACCACGGTCGCCCTATAAGGACGATCACGAGCCTCGACACGCACGCTCTCGCGGCCGCGCTCGCCGGCTCCGCCACCGACGCCGAGCCGGCCCTCGCTCAGATCCATGGGGACATCGACGTCTACCCCTCATGGCGGCTGACGCAGTCCCACTACGAGCAACTGCTGAGAGACCC
The DNA here is from genome assembly GCA_036275675.1 of Solirubrobacteraceae bacterium. GTDB lineage: Bacteria > Actinomycetota > Thermoleophilia > Solirubrobacterales > Solirubrobacteraceae > Palsa-744. Next base: position 2,276 of record DASUDH010000129.1, read on the forward strand.
CGGGTACATGGAGGCGCTCAAGCATCTCTTCCTGCGCAAGGTCTTCTTCGTCGGCTTCGGACTCCAGGACGGGGACTTCGACCTCATTCTGGAGACGGTGGCCCACATCTATCCAGCGGGCGTCGGGGAGTTCTACGCGCTGATCGAGCGGGGCCGCAAGGGAGATCCCGTCATCCAGCGCCTGGCTCGCGAGAATGGGCTACGGCCGGTCTTCTACGACGTCGATCCGTCGTCGGAACCTGATGACCCCTTCGCTGGCCACCGCGAGGTTTTCGAATGCCTTGCGCACCTTGCCTCAAGCTGGGCTGCCGCGGAGACAAAGCTCGAGGTCAAGCTCAAGTACTTCCCAGAACTGGACCCGTTCGTAGTCGGCCGAGACCGGGAGATCGATCGGTTGGCTTCGTTGCTCGAGACCGAGGTTGGTGGGATCGTGCAACTCGTCGCGCTGGGAGGTGCTGGAAAGACGTCGCTCGTCCAGCGCTTCCTCGAGGCTCGTGCGGCCCCATTGGCCGCTGCGGGTTATCGGCAGGTCTTCGGGTGCTCGTTCTACCGCGCCGACATCGGCCAGTTCATCCACGACATGGCGATCGCGACGGTCGATCCCCTCGCGCTTCCACTTCCTGAGCAAGCGGATCGCATATGCAAATACGTGGAATCCAATCGCGTGTTGCTGGTGCTCGACGGCGTCGAGGCGATCCTCGACGACCGCTCGCAGCTCACCAGCCCCTATATCGAGCGAATCGTCGAGAGCGTCCTTCACGGGCACGGCGCGTGTCTCGCCACCTCCAGGGTTCCAATCCGCGGGGTGCGCTTCGAGCTGGCGTCGACGATCGACATCGAGCCACTCTCGACAGATGAGATCCTGGCCTTTCTCGACGAGTGGGGGTTGAATGCCATTGGCCGGATCGCTCAACGTAGGCTCGTGGAGATCACCGCGGGCCATCCGCTTGCCCTTCGGATCCTCGCCGGCGTGCTCCTCAGCGTGCCACCGCAAGATGCGGTTGAGACGATCGAGAGGTCGTCGGCCGTCGACGTTCACGACGAGATCGATCCCCTGCGCGAGAACCGCCTCGCGCGGGTCCTTGGCTCCTACGTCCATCACCTCGGCGAGGCCGAGCTCGCCTTCCTTGTGACTGCCACCGCCTTTGAAGCACCAGCGACGTTCTTTCTCTACGAGGCTGCGCTCACCCGCGCCTACCACGACACCGACGTCAACCTGACGCTCGTCGATCAAGATCTTCGCCCAGTCGTCGCACTGCTCATCGAACGGCGCCTCCTCACGGTGGGCACCGGCGGGGAGCTGTCGAGCCACCCAACGGTACGCGACTACTTCGCCGCGCGCGCCCGCGATGCTGGCCAGTCGCTGGTTCCCATCCATCGCTATCTCGCAGCCGAGTACCTTCGCGAAGCCTCCGCGACGCCCGAGACGTTCGAGGATGCCGTGCCATTGCTCACCGCGGCTCGGCATGCCGCATCGGCGCACGACTGGACCCTCTTCGACGACCTATTTCGGCGGCGCCTGATGCGCGGCTTTCGGAGCCACCTGTGCAATAACCTCGGCGCATGGGACGAGGCACTCGCACTTGCGCGGCTCGGCGACGACCCTACGTTTCCGGCGGCACTTACGCCCGAGCCCGCCTACTATCCGGCCAACGTGGCGCGCTGCCTCAAGCACCTCGGTCGCAGTTCTGAGAGCCGGGCGAAGTACTTCGACGCCCTGACGGTGGCGGCAACATCTCGCGACCCCGACACCGCGAAGTACGTCAACAACTTCTTGACACTGCTCGTCTGGCGCGGCGAGCTATCCGCCGCGGATGCCCTCGTCGAGCTCAACGTCCGCGCGCTGTCCTGGATTGACAAGCCATGGAAGCATCACTGGCAGGTCGAGCACGGCTATTCGACAATCGCCTACTTGAGGATGCTGCAGGGCGACCTCTCGATGGCCGCGACTCTATTTGACTTCGCTCGACGCGCGTGGGACGACCACGACGGCGAGCGACTGTGGACATACGACTATTACCCGTACTACCGCAGCGAGCTCACTCTGCTCACCGACCCAGGGGCCCACGACGCGGCACTTGAGCAGATCAAGTCGCTCCTGCTCGTCGCAGAAGCCCATCGGTGGCCAGAGTCCCTCTCCCGCGGCAACATCCAGATAGCCGATATCCATCTCGACCGGGCAGCCCGAGAGAATGATGCAACAGCGCTTATCGACGCAAATCAGCGCCTCGACTACACGGAGAGCATTCCGGCCGGGTTGAACGTCCCTGTGATAGAGATTGCCTACCTCGTGTCCCGACTAAAGGCCGAGATCGTCCGCCGCAGCCTTCATGGTGCAGGCAGTGCGAAGCCGGACGACTTTGCGGGAATCGTTGGTCGCGTCGAGGCACTCGTACAAACGTCTGCT
>DASUDH010000130.1:0-2278 GCA_036275675.1 Solirubrobacteraceae bacterium
GATCGCGTGCGCGCTGGCCGCCGACGGCTGGGCGGTGGGCGTGAACTATCGCGGTAGCCACGACGCGGCGCAGGACACGGTTGCGCGCATCGAGTCGGGTGGCGGGCAGGCATTGGCACTGCAGGCCGATGTGACTGCCGACGGCGAGCTCGATGGCGTGTTCGACCAGCTGGAGCAGCGCTTCGGGCGCGTGCTCGTGCTCGTCAACAACGCCGGCGTGCGCCACGACGATCTCGCGCTCTCGCTCAGCGACGAGGACTGGTCGCGCGTGATCGACACCAATCTGTCGGCCGCGTTTCGCGCCACCAGGCGCGCGCTGCGCGGCATGATCCGCGCGCGCTTCGGGCGCGTCATCAACATCGCCTCCGTCGTCGGGCCGCGCGCCAACGCGGGGCAGGCCAACTACGCGGCCGCCAAGGCGGGGCTGATTGGAATGACCAAGACAATCGCCGTCGAGGTCGCGCGTCGCGGCGTAACCGTCAACGCGATCGCGCCGGGGTTGATCGAGACAGAGATGACCTCGGCGTTCGCATCAGAGAGCGCGCTGCTCGATGCGGTGCCTGCGCGCCGCGCTGGCAGCCCCGAGGACGTCGCCGCGTGCGCGCGCTTTCTCGCCTCCGAGCAGGCCGCCTACGTGACCGGCTCGACGCTCTACGTCGACGGGGGCCTGGGCGCGTAGCCGCCTCCACAAAAGTCAAATGAAAGATGGCATGAGCAGTTTGTCCACCTCGACGTGTAGGGACCTCCTCAGCTCATGCGTGGCTCTGGGCCGCGCAGGCGTTCAAACCGTGGAGCTTGAGGAGGCCCCTTCTGATGATCGTAATGGGACTTGACCAGCACAGAGCACAGATCACCGCCGACTGGGTGGACACCTCGACCGGCGAGGTCAAGCGCGGGCGTGTGACGCCGGCCGATCGCGCTGGCGTGAGGAAGTTTCTGGGCCGCTTTGACGGCCAAGAGCTCGAGGTGGCACTGGAGGCGACGACCGGCTGGCGGTTCGTCGTTGAGGAGTTGCGCCGGATCGGCGCGGTGGTGCGTCTGGCTGAGCCCGCGGAGACGGCCACTCGGCGCGGGAGCAAGAAGCGTGCCAAGAACGACCGCGCTGATGCGCGGCACCTGCGCGAGCTGTTGATGACAGAGCGGCTGCCGGAGTCGTGGATCCCGCCGGATCACATCCTCGACCTGCGCGCTCGGGTGAGGTTGCGTCACACGCTCGTCAAGCAGCGCTCAGAGTGGCAGCAGCGCATCCAGGCGACTCTCTACCACCACGGCATTCCCTCGCGTCGTTGCCTGCTCACGCGGGAGAACCGCCAGTGGCTCGGAGATGCCCCGTTGCCGGCCGCCGCGCGTGAGCAGGTCACGGTCGCGCTGTCGATCATCGATGCGCTGGATGTGCAGCTTGAGCCGATCACCGGGGAGCTCCGCGCCTATGCGCGCCGCCAGACCGGTTGCCGGGCGCTGATGGCCCACTACGGGATCGGGGCGCTGACCGCGGTGACGATCCTCGCCGAGTTGGGCGACGCGCGGCGGTTCTCCTCCTCGCGCGAGGCTGTGCGCTACGCCGGGATGGACATCACCGTGCACGAGTCCGACGTGCGCCGCTCACCCGGCCGGCTCTCCCGACAGGGACCGCCCGCGTTGCGCTGGGCGCTATTCGAGGCCGCCCAGGTCGCACGCCGTCAGGGTTCCCCAGACCGCGACTACTACACCCAGGCCGCCGAGCGGCTCGGGTCAAACCGCGCGTGCCTATCGGTCGCGCGCAGACTGCTCAAGCGCAGCTTCCACACACTGCGCGAGCTCGGCGAGGAGGCGCTTTCGCCCGCATGAGCTTCCCTGTGCGCGTCAAGCCCTCACAGTCACCGATGCGCCGCGGCCGGCTCCCTGCATGGTCCTGCTGCCACCTCCGGGTGGACAGCCCTGAAAGACCGAGCGGCCGCAACGCTTCCCCCAGCGGGATCACCCCATCAACCATCATGTCACCGGCCCGTCACGCAAGGCCGCGGACCGAGATAAGGCTGGGCGCCCGCGCGCACAACACCCACAGCATCCAACGCGCGCACTCGCCCCCACCCATCCCCAGCAGCACCCACTTCGTCAACCCGGACCCGCGCACAACGCGAGGGCCCCTGCACAGATAAGGATCACGATGAGCACAGCAGTCAGCACCGAGCAGATCGAACAGGTGGTCGTCGAGGCGCTCGAGAGCTTCGGCGCCGAAGCCGAGCTGATCACACCGGACGCCACGTTCGAGGCGCTGGACGTCGACTCACTCGATCTC
>DASUDH010000131.1:0-10358 GCA_036275675.1 Solirubrobacteraceae bacterium
GCGGTCCTTCCACAGGGTGAGCATGTTCAGGCCGATCACCACCTTCGATTCGGACATCTGCTTGACCAGCGAGAAGCGCGGCATGCGCGCGAGCGTGCGCAACGCCGAGACGAGGTTGCGCTTGCCGCCGGACACGACCGCCGAGGCGCCGAACGCGACGAGCCGCCCACCCGGGCGCAGCAGGTTGTAGCTCGTGCGCAGGCTCCTGCCGCCGATCGGGTCGAGGATAACGTCGAAGCGCGGCAACCCGCCCTTCACGGTAGCCTCGCCGTAGTCGAGCACGTGCTCGACGCCGAGCTCACGAATGCGCTCGTGCTTGGCGGGCGAGGCCGTGCCGTATATCTCACCGGCGCCATAGCGCTTTGCGATCTGGGTCGCCGCGATCCCCACGCCTCCGCCGACAGAGTGGATCAGGACGCGCTCGCCGGGTTGCAGGCCGCCGTAGCCGACGAGCCCCGCCCACGCGGTCGCATAGTTGACAGGGATCGCCGCGCCCTGCTCGAACGTGAGCTGCTCGGGGAGCGGCACGCAGTCGCGCTCGGGCACGCACACCTGCGAGGCGTATCCGCGGAACTTCGTCCCCGCCAGCACACGCTGGCCGTGAGTCAGCTCCTCAACTTCTTCGCCCAGCTCGAGCACCGTGCCCGCCACCTCGTAGCCCACGATGCACGGCGGCTTCGGCGCGTCGGGGTACACGCCGATGCGCGCCATCACATCGGCGAAGTTCACGCCGCAGGCGGCCACCTCGATGCGCACCTCCCCGGGTCGCAGCGGTGGATCCGCCCGTTCGGCGACCTTCAACACATCCGGCCCACCGTGCTTGGTGATTTCTACCGCCTGCATCGCGGGATGAGATTACTCGATCATTTGGGATTGTGGGTCGTGCTCAGTCGCGCAAGCCTGCCCCTGACCCCCATTCGGGGGGAAGGCGTACCTCAGCTCAGCACGACCGCCCAGCCCGCCATGAAGCCCTCGGATGCGACGATCTCATCCACGACCACCCGCGGCACCTGAGCATCGGTCGTGACGACCATCGCGGCGAGGCCTTTCCCATCCACGCTCGGAGCCGCCTGCTCGCCTGCGCCCTTCAGGGTGTGCCCTTCGGGGCGCCCCCCCGATGGGGGGTCGGGGCTGTGACCGACGGCGGCCGAGGAGATGTTGATGCCGTGGCTGCCGAAGATGGTGCCCACGCGGCCGATCATCCCCGGCAGGTCGGCGTAGCGGAAGACGCACACGTTCGGCGTCAGCTCGATCGTCAGGCGCCGGCCCTGGACCTCGACGAGGTGCGGCACGCGGTTGGGTCCGATGCCGGTGCCGGCCACGGCCACCCGCTCGCCTCCCGCCACCACGGTGACGCGGATCAGCTCGTTGAAGTCCTGTGCCTCGGACACCGACTTCTCCTCGACCACGATCCCGCGCTGCTGGGCCATCGAAGGCGCGTTCACGAGGTTCACCTGCTCCTCCGTGCGTCCCTCGAGCGCCCCCTCGATCACGGCGAGCGTGAGCAGGCGCGTGTCGAAGTCCGCGATGCGGCCCAGGAAGGCCGCCTCGATACGCTCCACAGAGCTGCCCTCGGCAAGAGCCATCGCAAGGCGCCCGAGCCGGCGGGCCAGCGGCAGGAACGGTCCCAGCACCTCCATGTCCTCCGCGCCGACGGAGGGGATGTTGACGGCGGTGGAGACCACCCCGCCTGTCAGCGCCGCGACGACCTGCTCGGCGCTCTGGTAGCCGGCCCGGTCCGTGGCCTCCGCCGTGGACGCGCCCAGGTGTGGGGTGACAACCACGTTCGCGTAGCCGGAGAACAGCGGGTAGTCGGTCATCGGCTCCGTGGGGAACACATCGAGCGCCGCGCCCCCCACCTTGCCCGAGTCCAGCGCCTGCTGCAGGGCGGCGTCGTCGATCAGCCCGCCGCGCGCCACGTTGAGGATGCGCACCCCGTCGCGCATCTTCGCGAACTGCGCCGCGTTCAGCCAGCCTTCCGTCTCGGGGGTCTTCGGCAGGTGGATCGTGATGAAGTCCGCCTGCTCGCACACGTCGTCGCCGCTCGGCGCCTTCTCGACGCCCAGCTCGCGGTAGCGCTCGGCGCTCACGAACGGGTCGAACGCGAGCACGCGCATACCGAAGCCCTTCGCGCGATGGGCGACGAGCTGGCCGATGCGCCCGAAGCCGAGGATCCCGAGCGTCTTCTCGTACAGCTCCACGCCCGAGAACTTCGAGCGCTCCCACCTGCCGCTCGTCAGCGAGGCGTGCGCCTGCGGGATGTTGCGCGCCAGCGCGAGCAGCATCGCCATCGTGTGCTCCGCCGCGGTTACCACGTTCGACTCGGGCGCGTTCGCCACCACGATCCCGCGGCGGGTGGCGGCCTCCACGTCGACGTTGTCCACCCCCACGCCCGCCCTGCCGATCACGCGCAGGCGCTCGGCCCGATCGATCAGCTCCGCTGTCATCTTCGTGGCCGAGCGGATCAGGATGCCGTGGTAGGCGCCGATCCGCTGCGCGAGCTGCTCATCCGACCAGTCGATCCCGAGGTCCACGTCGAAGTGCCCGCGCAACAGCTCCACGCCGGAGTCGCCGACCTGCTCCTTCACGAGGACCTTCAGGCGCTCGTCGCTCATATCGCGATCCTCTCGACAACCCACTCGATCGACGCGGTCAGCGCGCGCACGTCCTCGGGATCGACGGCGGGGAACATGCCGATGCGCAGCTGGTTGCGCCCGAGCTTGCGATACGGCTCGACGTCGACGATCCCGTTCGCGCGCAGGGCACTCGCCAGCAGCTTGGCGTCGATCGCATCGTCGAAGTCGATCGTGCCCACCACCAGCGAGCGCTTGGCCGGATCGGCGACGAACGGCGTCGTGTACCCCGTCCGCTCCGCCCACCCATAGAGATGGCTGGAGGACTCGCTCGTGCGCGACACGCACCAGTCGAGGCCGCCGTTCTCGAGCATCCAGCGGATCTGGTCGGCCAGCAGGAACAGGGTGGCCACCGCCGGCGTGTTGTACGTCTGATCCTTGACTGAGTTTTCGAGTGCGATCGGGAGCGATAGCGACGCGGGCGTGAAGCGCCCGGAGGATGCGATCCGCGCGATCCGCTCCAGCGCAGCGGGGCTGAGCAGCACAGCCCATAGCCCCCCATCCCCTGCGAAGCTCTTCTGCGGGGCGAAGTAGTAGGCGTCGGCTTGGGAGGCGTCCACCGGCAGGCCGCCCGCGCCGGAGGTCGCGTCGATCAAGACCAGGGCATCGCGCGCGCCCGCGGGACGCAGGACGAGCGCCATCGCTCCGGTGGAGGTCTCGTTGTGGGCCCACGCGATCGCGTCCACCGGATCATCGTCCACTCCGGCCAGCGCCGCTTCGAGCTCCTGCTCGCTCGGGACGCCACCCGGCTCGGCCTCGACGACGAGCGGATCCGCGAGAAAAGGCGCCTCGCTCGTGACGGTGGCGAACTTCTGCGAGAACTCACCGTAGACCAGGTGCAGCGCGCGACGCTCGACCAGGCCGAATGAGGCGGCGTCCCAGAAGGCCGTGGCGCCGCCGTTGCCGAGCGCGACCTCATAGCCGTCCGGCGCCGAGAGCAGCTCGCGCAAGCCGGCGCGAATCTCGTTGACGAGCCCCTTCACGGGCTTCTGCCGGTGCGAGGTCCCCATCAGCGCCGCCCCCTCGCCCGCCAGCCGTCGCAACGCCTCCGGGCGGACCTTCGAAGGCCCACAGCCAAAGCGCCCGTCGGCGGGCTTGAGGTCGTCGGGGATTACGAGCTGGGTCTCCTGCGCTTGAGGCGTCATTGGGGCTTCCTCGGGGTGTCGGTAGAGAAGGATGCCCAGGCGCGCGGCTCGATGCCTCGCCGCTCCCCGGTGGTGATCTCCACCCGAAGCGCCAGTCGCGACGAGGAAGGCGAGTGTAGCGAACCAAGGACTATGAGTCCTCGGCGTCGCTCCCTTCGGCGAGCGCGTCTGGCAGCGATCCGTAGATCCGCTCGAGTCGTTCCAAGTCCTGGCGATCTCGAGGACGATTGGCGAGTCGCTTCATAGCGACCAAATGACCCAGGCTTGCCCGCCGAATCAGCACACCGTGCAATTCGTCAGGGTGGGCCTCAGCGTCAACAGCCACCCACGACAAGGGTCCGTCGCCTTCGGGAATGAAGTCGATGATCCCGAGATGGGTACGTGCACGTATGTGGTGTTCCCCGTCGAACCACACATCCGGGAATGGGGCTCCGTCGATACGCGTCGCACCAAGCTCTTCGAGCACACGCCGAATCGCCTTTCCTTGAGCTTCTGTCGCTGGTACAAGCACGTCGACGTCGCGCGTGACGCGTTCTCTACCCAACAGATTCACGGCGACACCACCGACCACCACATAAGGCAGATCGTGGCGGTTGAGTTTCTCTAGAAGACGACCAAACTCCTCGGGAAGGAGCATCGAGAGCGCCTAGCGCTCCAACCAACGCGCCGCTGCTCGCATCGAGCGCTCCTGCGCCGCGATCGCCGCCTCGAGGTCCAGATAATCCTCCCACACCTCATTGGCGGCCCATCCGTCCCCGCCCTCTTCGAGGCGCTTGGCCTCCTCGGCTGTAACGAGCAACCGTCGCTTCGCATCCTCGATATCGAGCTCGGGGGTCACATTCATAGTGACCTAAGGATAGGGGCCTGCCCGGCCGTCTCAGAACGACGGCTTGATCCAGTCCATGTGCGAGCGCAGCTCGGAGCCGACGCGCTCGATCTGCGTGTCGGCCTGCTCGGCGCGCATGCGCTTGAAGCTCTCCTGGCCGGCGCGATTCTCGGCGATCCACTCGCGCGCGAAGTCGCCGTTCTGGATCTCCTCGAGGATCTCGCGCATTTTCTGGCGGGTCTCGTCGGTGATGACGCGCTTGCCGCGCGTGTAGTCGCCGTACTCCGCGGTGTTCGAGATCGAGTAGCGCATCCCCGCCAAGCCCTTCTCGTACATCAGATCGGCGATCAGCTTCAGCTCGTGCAGGCACTCGAAGTAGGCCATCTCGGGGTCATACCCGGCCTCGACGAGCGTCTGGAAGCCGGCTTGCACGAGCTCTGAGGCGCCCCCGCAGAGGACCGCCTGCTCGCCGAAAAGATCGGTCTCCGTCTCGTCCTTGAACGTCGTCTCGATCACCCCGCCGCGCGTGCAGCCGATGCCCTTCGCGTAGGCGAGCGCGAGCGCGCGGGCTCCGCCGGTCGCATCCTGGGCGACCGCGATCAGGCCCGGCACGCCGCTGCCCTCCGTGTACTGACGGCGCACCAGATGACCCGGGCCCTTCGGCGCCACCATCGCGACGTCCACGCCGGGGGGAGCCTGCACCTCGCCGTAGTGGATCGAGAAGCCGTGCCCGAACAGCAGCGCGTTGCCCTCGGCGATCCCGTCTCCGATCTCCCCCCACACCTGCCGGTGCAGCTCGTCTGGGACGAGCATCATCACGAGGTCGCCGCGGCTCGAGGCCTCGACGGGCGAGAGCACCTCGAGGCCATCAGCGCGAGCCTGCGCCACCGAGGAGGAGTCCTCGCGCAGGCCGACCACGACGCTGACGCCGGAGTCCTTCAGATTCAGAGCGTGGGCGTGACCCTGGGAGCCATAGCCGATGATCGCGACGGTCTTGCCGTCGAGGAGGTCGAGGTCCGCGTCGTCGTCGTAGAGCATTGGACCGCGCAGGGTATCCAACCGGGCGTTGTGAGGATGTTCTCGCAGGACCCGGGTAGCAACGAGGTGGGCCTGTGTGTGCGTACGTGGAGGCCCGTCGAGGTTCACCCCCGCCGGCAGGCACTCAGGCCGTGCCGACCCCGACGAGCGTGCGCATCGGGATCTCGAGCGAGCCGTCCGCCGCCGTGAACGGCTCGAAGCGGGCCGCGAGGCTCGTGCGGATCTCGGCGATCTCCGGCTCGGGGCGCGTGAGCACGGCGTCGTGGAAGGTGCGTGCGATGTCGAGCGTCGTCTCCCACAGCTCGTCGAAGCTCGGCGCGCACTGGAGCAGATCGAGCCGCTCTACCCACACCTCGATGAAACCGGCCTGCTCGAGCAGATCCCGCACCCGCTGCTTGTCGCCGAGCGCGAACGGGCCGGGCGCGTCGGCGGGCGGCGGCTGCATGAGGCCGCGCTCGAGCAGCTCGGTGGCCGGGTACAGCGCCCATGGGTTGTGCTCGAGCGCGTCCCAGACCGCGAGCGCGACGTGTCCCTCGGGTCGCAGCACGCGACGCGTCTCGGCGAGCGCGGCGGACGGATCGGCCATCAGCATGTAGCCCCAGCGGCACAGCACCGCGTCAACGCTCGCGACCGGAAGGTCGATCCATTCCGCGTTTATCACCTGGAACTCGACGTTCGTGAGCCCGAGCTCACCCGCCCGCCGGCGCGCGCCGTCGAGCATCGCGTCGGCCTGGTCGCTCGTGATCACCCCGCCGACGGGCGCCACTAGCTCGGCCGCAAGGAAGCCGGTCTCGCCGAGCCCCGCGGCGAGCTCGAGCACGCGCTGCCCGGGCTGAGGATCGACCGCGTCGATCATCCAGCGCGAGACGGGCGCCGAGAGCTCGCGTATCGTCGCCTGGCGCGCCACCCAGCCGGAGGCGGCCTCTTCCCAGTGGGTAAGGCTCGCGTCGCGGTGCGCATTCGCGTCCCCCATGTCCTCGCCGCGCCCCTCCGGTTGAACGATGCTCATCTCAGGATCCTCGACGGATTCTCATAGCTCCCTGCGCAACAGCTTGCCAGAGCGCGTACGCGGGAGCGGCGAGGAGACCAGCTCCACGCGCTTGGGGACCTTGAACGGGGCGAGACGCGAGGCACAATGCTCGCGCAAGACGCTCTCTCCCACGCTCGCCCCGGGCGCCACCACGACGATCGCGGTGACGGCCTCCCCCCACTGCGCGTCCTCACGCCCCACGACCGCCGCCTCGAGCACGCCCGGGCACGCCTCCAGCACCGCCTCCACCTCGCTGGGAGCGACATTCTCCCCGCCGCTGACGATCGTGTCCGACGCGCGTCCGCTGACGTGCAGGAAGCCGTGCTCGTCGAGCCGGCCCAGGTCACCTGTGTGCAGCCGGCCGTCCGCCGAGAGCGCCGAGCGGGCCACCGTGGGGCCGGACAGGACGATCTCTCCGACGGCGGGATCGCCGGGACAGGCACCCGCAGGGGCGGCGATCCCGGTGCGCGCGATCTCGGTGCGCGTACAGAACAGCGGCACGCCCGCGCCCACGTCGCGCGGAGCGCCGGCCGCCATCGCGAGCGGCGCGGTGGCGGCCTGTGAGCACGCCTCGGTGAGCCCATAGGTCGCGACGACCGGCACGCCCACCTCGCGCGCGCGCTCCACGAGCGCGGCCGGAACCGGCCCGCCGCCGGTGAGCGCGCAGCGCAGCCGTGGAGGGTCGCGCAGGCCCGCGTCGAGCAGGCGCGCGAGCGTCGTGGAGACGAGCGAGACGAGCGTGATCTGCTGCTCGCGCAGCGCGGCGAGCACGCTGCCGGTGCGGAAGCGCTCGTGGACGACCGCCGTCTTGGCATAGATCGCGCTGCGCACGAGGATCGACAGGCCGCCGACGTGGGAGAGCGGCAGCGCGCACAGCCAGCGCTCGTCGGGGGCGACGCCGAGCGCGACGGCCGAGCCGAGCGCGCTCCACAGGAAGTTGCCGTACGTCAGCTCCACCGGGCGCGGAGCCGAGGTGGTGCCGGACGTGTGAATGACAGCGCAGACGGCGTCGAGATCGTGGACGGCGCCGGCGGCGAACGCCTCGGGCTCAGACGAGTCGAGCGGCTCGGCGCGCAACGGCTCGACATGCAATGACTCGGCGTGCAACGGCTCGACGTGCGGTGACTCGGCGTGCAACGGCTCGACGCGCGGTGACTCAGCGCGCAACGGCTCCTCGACGAGCACGCTTGCCCCCGCGACGATCCGCTCGCGCTCGGCGGCGGTGAGGCGCAGGTCGACCGGGACCGCGACGGCGCCGAGCAGGAAGCACGCGTGCAATGCCTGGGCGAACGCGATCCCGGGTGGGAGCGCGATCGCGACGCGCTCTTGCGGGCGCGCTCCGCGCTGCGCGAGCTCGGACGCGCTCGCGCACGCGCGGCGCCACAGCTCCGCGTATGACAGCCGCGCATCCGGGGTCTGGAGCGCGGTGACCGTCGGCGCCGAGCGCGCGGCGCGGCGCAGCCATCCCTCGACCTGCATCCTCCACAGGCTAGCCTTCGCAATGAATCGTCGGCACGCGCTCCGCCGCGGAGCGCTCGGGTAAGGGACAGGAGCGTCGAGGAGCTTGACTACCACGTGGATTGCAGCAGGCAGCTATACGGACATCCGCTACGAGAAGTCCGCCGAGCCCGACCCTCCACCGGGGAAGCAGGCCGTCGGGATCGCGAAGATCACGATCGACCGTCCCGAGGTCAGAAACGCCTTTCGCCCACTGACGGTCGTGGAGATCTCGAAGGCCCTGGAGCAGGCGCGCGAGGACACGGAGGTCGGCGCGATCGTGCTCACCGGCGAGGGCCCGCTCGCGTTCTGCTCGGGCGGCGATCAGCGCGTGCGCGGCGACTCGGGCTATCTCGCCGAGGACGACGCCACCGATCCGAGATCGGCCAGCGCGGCGATCGGCCGCTTCCATGTGACCGACCTGCACGTCCAGATCCGCCGCCTGCCCAAGCCGGTGGTGGCGATGGTGGCCGGCTATGCGGTCGGTGGCGGACAGGTGCTGCAGCTCGTCTGCGACCTGACGATCGCGGCCGAGAACGCGCGCTTCGGCCAGACCGGTCCACGCGTAGGCTCGTTCGACGGGGGCTTCGGGGCCGGGCTGCTCGCGAACACGGTCGGGATCAAGAAGGCCAAGGAGATCTGGTTCCTGTGCCGCCAGAACGACGCTCAGCAGGCGCTCGAGATGGGCCTCGTGAATACGGTCGTGCCGCTCGAGCGCCTCGAGCAGGAGACGGTGCGGTGGTGCCGCGAGATGCTCGCGCTCTCACCGTTCTCGCTGCGGCTGCTGAAGGCGAGCTTCAACGCCGCCGAGGACGGCCTGGCGGGAATACAGCAGCTCGCGCACGACGCCAACCTGCTGTTCTATGGCAGCGAGGAGGCCAGAGAGGGACGCGAGGCATACAAGCAGAAGCGCGAGCCCGACTTCGCGCGCTTCCCGAGGCGGGCATGAGCGCAGCGCGGACCGTCGCCGTCGAGTCGCCCACCGGCACGCCCACCACCAGGGCGTCGAGCCCGGTGCACATCTGGGTGATGGCGGCGCGCCTGCGCACGCTCCCGGCGGCGGTGGCGCCGGTGCTCGTGGGCACCTCGCTCGCGCTCGGCAACGGGCGCTTCCGCCCGCTCGCGTTCGTCGCGGCGCTGCTCGGCGCCGTATTCATCCAGGTGGGCACGAATTTGTCAAACGACTACTCCGACGCGCGCAGGGGCGCCGACACGGAGGACCGGCTCGGCCCGGTGAGGGTGACCGCCGGCGGGCTCGTGCCGCCCGGCAGGGTGCTGTTCGCGACGTACGTCACGTTCGGGCTGGCTGTGCTGTGCGGCGTCTACCTGGTGGCGGTCGCGGGCTGGGAGCTGATCGCGGTCGGCGCCGTGTCGATCCTCGCCGGCGTGCTCTATACGGGTGGGCCGCGACCGTACGGGTACGAGGGCCTGGGCGAGCTGTTCGTGTTCCTCTTCTTCGGGATCGTGGCCGTGAGCGGGTCCTACTTCGTGCAGGCGCAGGAGCTGCCCTGGCAGGCCTATGCGTGCGCCGTGCCGGTGGGGCTGCTCGCGAGCGCGATCCTCGTGGTCAACAACGTGCGCGACCTGGAGACCGACCGGCGCGCCGGCAAGCGCACGCTCGCGGTGCGCCTGGGGCGGACGCGCACGCGCACCCTCTACACGGCGATGGTGGCGGGCGCGTTCGCGCTCGCCCCGTTGCCGTGGCTGCTCGGGTCGATGACGGCGTGGCTGCTGCTCCCGTGGTGCGCGATCCCGCTCGCCGTCCCGCTCGTGAAGCTCGTTAGGACCCGCGTCGACGGTCCCGCCCTGAACGGGGCGCTCGCCAAGACCGGCGCGCTGCAGCTCGTCTTCTGCCTCCTGCTCTCCGCCGGCATCCTCGCGAGCGGCGGGGTCGGACCCTGAGCGACGCCAAGCCATGAGGATGGTCGTGCGGCGAGGAGCCCTGCGCCTGCTCCGGCCGTTCGAGAGCTCGTACGGGACGATTACCGAGCGCGAGCTGCTCGTCGTGTCGCTCACCGACGAGGACGGCGTCACCGGCTACGGCGAGGCGGCTCCGCTGGAGCCATACGACGGGGTGAGCATCGCGCGCGTGGAGCGGGCGCTCGAGCGCTACCGGCCGGTGTTGGAGCGCGCCCAGGCGACGAGTGGCGCGGAGATCGTCGACGCGTGTCGGCGCGCGGACGACCTGC
>DASUDH010000132.1:0-8985 GCA_036275675.1 Solirubrobacteraceae bacterium
CTGGGAGTCCAGCGAGCTCGACGTGCATGGCCACCTCGGACTGCTCGTCCTAGACGGTCTGCTCACACGACGTGAGACAATCGGCGCCTTGGATTACACCGAGCTCCTCGGCACGGGCGACCTCCTGCGTCCGTGGACCGTTGGATCGCACGCCACGCTCCTCACGGCCGCGAATTGGGAGGTGCTGGTCCCAACACGCATCGCAATCCTCGACCGCGACTTCGCCCTGCGCGCGAGGCCGTGGCCTGAGATAGTGGCGACGCTGTTGGATCGCGCCGTGATGCGATCCCGCTCGCTGGGAGTGATCCTTGCCATCCACCGCGCCGTTCGGGTCGAGGAGCGCCTCGAGCTCATGCTCTGGCACCTGGCCGACCGCTGGGGCCATGTGACGCCCGAGGGCGTCGTTGTGCCGATCGCGCTCACCCACGACAGCCTCGGCAAGCTCATCGGAGCTCGACGCTCACCTGTGACGGTTGGGCTGGGCAACCTCAAGCGGGACGGCGTCGTGCGCCGCGGCCAAAGAGGGTCATGGATACTCAGCGCGGCGTCCAGGCCCGCACCGCCAGACGCAAATGGCGCGTAGCGCCACAGAGCCGCCTATCAGGGAGCCAGGCGCGCGAGGGCCTGTTCGGCGGTGAGCAGGTCGTCCAGGCGCAGGGCGGTGTCGCCGGCGTAGAGCGCGGAGCGCTCGACGGTGTCACGTGCCATGCCCGCGAGCGGGAGAGCCGGTGTGAAGAACGGCACCCCGGGGCGCTGCAAGCCCGTCAGCCGTCCCATCGCGTCGAGCGGCGTGATGCGCCCAAGCGGTGCGCTCAGCCGACCAGCGATTCGGGCGATGGGAGGGCCCAGCTCGTGTCGGGCGCACCAGCGTTCGGTGGCGGCGTTGGGGATCACGCGGTGGCGCAGGGGCCAGCCGACGCCGAACAGAAGCGTGGCGATCGTTCGCTCGGCGCCGAGCACGCGGCGCTTGTACTCGGGGTGGGCAGCCGACTCCTCGGTGAGCAGAAAACGGGTCCCGGCTATCGCGGCTGTGGCTCCCATGCCGAGCAGGCGACGCACATCCCGCCCGTCGGCGACACCGCCCGCCGCGAGGACCGGGAGGTCACCGGCGATGTCGAGCACCTTGGGCAGCGCGTGCTCGGCCGGCTCGACGCCGAGCAGGTGACCGCCGGCCTCGAGCCCCTGGACCACGAGACCGCTCGCGCGCGCCGCGAGCGCCGTGCGGGCCTGCTCGGGCGTGCCGACCGTGACGAGCACCTTCGATCCTCGCTCTCGCAGACGCGCGATCCACTTGCGCGAACATCCCCCATGAAGCACCACGAGCGCCGCGTCCTCCTCCACGCACGCATCCACGTGGGCCTGCGTGATGAACGGCACGAGCAGGTTCGCCGCCACCGGACGACCGGCAGCGCGACGATGTGCCTCGCGCAGGGCGGCGGCGAACGCCAGCGGCGCCATCATCCCAACTGTCCCCAACCCCCCGGCGGCGGACACGGCGCCCGCGAGCTCGCCGCTCGCGACGCCGCCGCCCATCCCCGCCTGCACCACCGGGCACTCGATCCCGATCTCATCAGGGAAGCTACTGGTGCCCAGCGGTGTCACGCCGCAGACGCTACAGGCTGGACCCTCCCCCAAACCACGGCGGGTCGTACTTGGACGCCAGTCTTGCGAGCGTGGCATCTCCTGCAAGCTCGTCTGCACGACCTGCACGAGGAGCATCGACGCGAGCGCGGTCGCAGGGACGCGTTCAGCGATCAAGAGCGCTGGTGGCCGACTGAGAACTCAGCCGGCCACCAGCGCGAGGGCAAAGCCGTCATAGCCCTTCGCGCCGACCGTCTGGATAGCCGTCGCGCTGAGGCGGGGCTCGGCGCCGAGGAGCTCGTAGAAGCGTCGCACGCCCTGCACCCCACCATCCCCGAGCCGCGGGTCGCTGGCCTCGGCGTCGAGGATCGCCCCGCCACGCACGACGTTGTCGGCGACGATCAGGGTTCCAGGACGGGAGAGCTTCAGCGACCATTCGAGGTAGCCCGGGTTGTTCTGCTTGTCCGCGTCGATGAAGATCAGGTCGAACGGCGCGCCCTCCCCGGCCAGCTCGGGGAGGGTCTGGAGGGCCGGGCCGACGCGCAGCTGCACGACATCCGCAAGACCGGCGTTTGCGATGTTCGCGCGGGCGACCTCGGCGTAGTGCGGGTTGGCCTCGAGCGTCACGAGGCGTCCGTCGGCTGGGAGCGCGCGGGCGAGCCAGATCGTGCTGTAGGCGCCGAGGGTCCCAAGCTCGAGGATGCGCCGCGCGCCGTGAACCCGCACGAGGAGCTCGAGCAGCCTGCCCTGGTTGGGGGTGATCGCGATCGGCGGGAGACCGGCGGCGTCGCTCGCGCGCAGCGCAGCGTCGAGCACCGGATCCTCGCGGAGAAGGTGATCGCAGATGTAGCGGTCTACCGCAGTCCACAGCTCTAGCGTCATCAGCTACGAAGAGTAAGCGCCGACCGCGACGGAGCCCAGCCCGGCAGCCATGGTCCCCCGACTGGTGTGTATGCTCGCTCGATGAGGACCCGCGTCGCTGTCTTGGGAGCGGGCTTTGGCGGCCTCGAGCTGGCGACGATGCTCTCGGAGGCGCTCGGCGACGACGTCGAAGTGACCTTGATCGACAAGAGCGACTCGTTCGTCTTTGGGTACTCGAAGCTCGACGTGATGTTCGGTAGGACCACGCTGAACGCCGTGCGCCTCCCCTACGGTCAGATCGCCAAGCCCGGGGTGCGCTTCCTGCGCCAGACGATCACCGCGATCGATCCCGATGCCCGGAGTGTGACCACCGACGGTGGTGTTCACGAGGCCGACGTCCTCGTCGTGGCGCTGGGCGCCGATTACGACTTCGATGCCACGCCGGGTCTCGCCGAGGGCGGTAATGAGTTCTACTCCGTGGCCGGTGCTCAGAGGCTGGGCGAGTTGCTTCCTGCGTTCTCGCGGGGCCGGGCGATCATCGGAGTCTGCGGGGCGCCGTTCAAGTGCCCTCCGGCGCCGAGCGAGACCGCGTTGCTGCTGCACGACTTTCTGTCCACGCGGGGCGTGCGCGAGAATTGTGAGATCTCCTTCGTCCTGCCGTTGGGCAGTCCTGTGCCTCCGTCACCGGACACCTCGCGCGCGCTGGAAGCCGCCTTCGCCGAGCGCGACATAAGGTTCGTCCCGGGCCGTCGCGTGAGCTCGCTCGATCCAGCGCGTCGCGTAGCCGTGCTCGACGACGGCAGCGAGATGCCTTATGACCTCTTTCTCGGCGTCCCGAAGCACCGTGCCCCCGACGTGGTCATCGAGAGTGGGATGACCGAGGACGGCTATGTGCCCGTGAGCTCGAGGACACTCCAGACGCGGTTTCCGGGTGTGTACGCGGTCGGGGACGTCACCACCGCCGGGGTGCCGAAGGCGGGGGTGTTCGCCGAGGGAGCGGCACGCGTCGTCGCTGCGTCGCTGATCGCGAGCATGCGCGGCGGTGAGCAGCCGGGAGCCTACGACGGGCGCGGTATCTGCTACATCGAGTTCGGCGCTGGCCGTGTCGGTCGCGTGGAGGTGGACTTCCTCTCCGGACCGAAGCCGACCGGCTCGTTCGGCGAGCCCTCCGCCGCGCTCGCCGCCGACAAGCAGCGCTTCGGCTCCAGCCGCCGCGTCCGCTGGTTCGGCGGCTGACCCCTAAGGCCCACCAGCGGGGCAACCACTGGTAAGTGCCACCGCGTCGTCGGCCCAGGTCAAATGTCGGGCGCCACGGATGGGTCGGACCTGGGGGCGGCGGCCGGGCTACGGTCGTGTGGCCCGGCGCGGGCTCGCCCACCCCAAACAACGGGCCCAGCGAATACCGTTAGCCCGTGTCCGCCGGCCTTGACGCCCAGTTCATCGACGTGCTCGGCCTGCGCACCCGCTACTTGGTCCGCGGCTCCGGACCGCCCGTGCTCGTCCTGCACGGCTGGGGCGCGTCGATCGAGGCGGTCCACCCGATCGTCACGGGCCTGTCGCCCGCGGCCACGGTCTATGCACTCGACCTGCCCGGCTTCGGCCAGAGCGACCTGCCGCCGACCCCTTGGGGAGTGGAGGACTACCAGGCGTTTGTGGCCGCGTTTCTGGACGCCCTCGCCATCGAGCGCCCTGCGATCGTGGGCCACTCCAACGGCGGGCGCATCGCGATCCGGATGGCTTCCACCGAACCCGCTCGCGCGTCGCGGCTCGTGCTGGTCGACTCCGCCGGCATCCGCCCGAAGCGCACGCTGCGCTGGTATCGCCGGGTCGCGATGGCGAAGATAGGCAAGCAGGCAGCCCGCTTCCTCGGCGGCCCAGGGGAGCGCCTGCGCTCGCTGCTCGTCGCTCGCGCCGCCTCCGCCGACTATGCCGCCGCCGGGGCCATGCGCCCGACGCTCGTCAAGCTCGTCAACGCCGACCTGCGCCCCTTCATGCCCCGCATCGGCCTTCCCACGCTGCTCGTGTGGGGCTCGCGGGACACCGACACGCCCCTGTCGGCCGCCCGCGAGATGGAGCGGCTGATCCCCGACGCCGGTCTCGTGGTGCTCGACGGCGCCGGCCACTACAGCTACCTCGACCAGCCGGCCCGCTTCGCGCGGATCGTCGCGCACTTCATAGCCGCGCCCGGCGCGGATGGGGAGGGTCGAGCGCGCGGCGGAGCGCCACCCGCCGGCGAGGCCGAGTCCGAGGGGAGCTCGTCGTGAGCGCATTCGAGGGAGAGTCGCCGTGAGCATGTTCGAGGGCATCGCGGCCGTGCTGGCCTTGCTCGCGCTCACGGTCCGCCTCGCGGGCCGCCAGCACCGCCTGCTGCACCTGTTCCAGCTCGAGCACTACGAGGCGGCCCGCCTGATGCTGTGGCTGCGCAGGCGCGGCGAGCTGTTCGCCCAGCGCGAGCTCGCCGCCGTCTCTCTGCTGCTCGCCGCGGCTGTCGCGTCCAGCGCGGCGGGCTCCGGCTGGCTGTGCGGCGGCCTGCTGCTGCTGCTCGTCCCGTTCGGCGCGCTCGGCCTGCGCGACTGGCGCCGGCCCGCGGTCAAGCCGCTCGTCTTCACCGGCCGCGCGAAGCGTCTCTTCGCCGTGGCGCTGACACCGCCGGCTCTGCTCGCGATCGCGGCGATCGCGGTCGCCGCCGCCGGCCTCACCACAGCCGCTCTCGCAGTGCTCCTCGCGCTCGGGCTGTCGCAGCTCGCCGGTGCTCCCTGGACCCTGCTCGGCGCCGACCTCGCCCTGCGGCCCGCGCAGAGCGCGATCAACCGGCGCTACGTGCATCGGGCGCGGCGCTCTCTGCACGACTGGGCGCCCTTGGTGGTGGGCATCACCGGCAGCTACGGCAAGACCACGACCAAGTTCTGCGTCGGCGCGGTGCTCGCCGCCGACCGTCCCACCCTCGTCACCCCGGAGAGCTACAACAGCTTCCTCGGGGTGGTCCGCACGATCGACGAGCAACTGCGCCAGCGCCATCGCGCGTTTGTCGTGGAGATGGGGATGTTCCGTCGCGGCGACATCTCCGAGCTGTGCGAGCTCGTCCATCCCACCGTCGGGGTCATCACGGCGATCGGCCCGATGCACCTGGAGCGTCTCGGCTCGATCGAGCAGATCGCGGCAGCCAAGGCCGAGCTGTTGGGCGCGCTGCCAGTGGACGGCCACCTCGTCACCAACGCGGACGATCCACGCTGCCTGGAGCTGGCCGCCCGCGCGAGCGTCCCCGTCACGCTGTTTGGGATCGACGATCCCACCGGCGCGGTCGCAGCGGCGCCACACAGCCCAGGTATACCTCAAAGCACGCCCCACCCATCCCCAAGAAAGCCGGCCCACGTGCAGGTCCTCGCACGCGACATCCGGCTGGCCGACGGTCGCACCACCTTCAACCTCCACCTCGACGGCCCCGACAGCCCGCCGGTCGCGGTCTCTGCCGGTCTGCTCGGGCGCCACAACGTCTCCAACCTGCTTGCAGCGGCCGCCGTCGGGCACGTGCTCGGCATACCCGCCGCGCGCATCGCGGAGGCCCTCGCGCGCGTGGACGCGCCCGCGCACCGCCTGCGACCGATCCACAACCGTCGCGCGAGGATCGTGGTGATCGACGACGCCTACAACTCCAATCCCGACGGAGCCGCCTCTGCGCTGGAGGTCCTGCGCGAGCATCCCGCCTCGCGCCGTCTGCTCGTCACACCGGGCATGGTCGAGCTCGGCGAGCTCGAGACACAGCTCAATCGCCGCTTCGGCGAGCAGGCCGGCGCCGTGTGCGACCTGGCGATCCTCGTCGGCCCCGCCCGCACGGCCCCGATCCGCGACGGGCTCGCGCAGGCGGGCATGGACCCGGCGAGCATCCACGTGGTGCAGTCCATCGCCGAGGCCACCGCGCTGCTCGGCCGCCTCACGCGCGCGGGGGACGTGGTGCTGTTCGAGAATGACCTCCCCGACACGTATGCCGAACCGGAGGGCGCGGCGCTCTCGAGTGCTTGAGGATTTTTTGGATTGGTGGGGCGTTCTGCCGATGTGCGGTGGCCTCGGCACATAAGCTACGGCGCGTATGCCACCAAGCGGATTGCGCGTGGGCGTCGCCTTTGGCGGGCGCTCGGTGGAGCACGACGTCTCCATCATCACAGGGCTGCAGGCCCTGGGCGTGCTCGAGGAGCGCCACTCGCCCGTGCCGGTCTACATCGCGCGCAGCGGGCGCTGGTACACGGGCGACGCGTTGCGCGAGCTGTCGGCCTATCAACAGGACGGCGGCGATCCGGGCGCCGAGGAGATCCACTTCGACCTGCACAACGGCCGCCTGCTGCGCGCCGCCTCGGGCCGCTCGCTGTTGCGCTCGCGCCGCGAGGCAGAGCCGATCGAGCTCGACGTCGTGGTGCTCGCGACGCACGGCACCCAGGGGGAGGACGGCTGCGTGCAGGGCGCTCTGGAGCTGGCCCGCCTGCCTTACGTCGGCCCGCCCGTGGGCGCCGCCGCCGCCGCGATGGACAAGGTTGCGACCAAGGCGATCCTGGCGCAGGCAGGGCTGCCCGCGCTCGAGCATCTCGCCGTGCGCCGCGAGGAGTGGGATGTCGCGCGAGAGGGGGTGGTCGCGCGCGCGCGCGCGCGCTTCGCTCTTCCGCTGTATGTGAAGCCCGCCTCGCTCGGCTCGAGCGTCGGCGTCAGCCGCTGCGCGAGCGACGCCGAGCTGGCGGATGCCCTGGAGCTCGGCTTCGAGCTCGACCGCGTGTGTCTCGTCGAACCGGCCGTGGAGGGCGGCATAGAGGTCAACTGCGCCGTCATCGGTCGTCCCGGCGCCGCTGCGCGCGCCTCGGTCTGCGAGCAGCCGGTGGCGGCCGAGAGCTTCCTATCCTTCGAGGACAAGTACATGACCGGCGGCAAGAGCGAGGGCATGAAGGGCGCCCGGCGGCTGATCCCGGCGCCGATCCCCGATTCGCTCACCGACGAGGTCAAGGGTCTTGCAAAGCGCGCTTTCACGGCATTCGGGTGTAGCGGGGTCACGCGCGTGGACTTCCTCGTCGACGCTCAGGAGCGCGTCTACGTCAACGAGCTCAACACGATCCCCGGGTCGTTCTCCTTCTATCTGTGGGAGCCCACGGGCCTCCCGTTCACCGGGTTGATGGACGAGCTGATCGAGCTCGCGCTCGCCGACCATCGCGAGCAGCTGCGCACCACTACGGTATTCGCCACCAACCTGCTCGCCGAGCGCGCCGTCGGCTCAAAGACGGAGGAGAAGGCGTGAGCCAGAGTCCCGTGATCGTCGCGATGGGCGGTCGCTCGCTGGAGCGCGAGATCAGCCTGCGCAGCGGCCACCGCGTGGAGCGCGCCTTGCGCACGCTCGGCCACACTGTCCATGCGCTCGACGTAGACGGCGACTTCGTCGACCGCGTCCTCGCGGAGCAGCCCCGCTTCGTGTTCGTCGCGATGCACGGACGCGGCGGCGAGGACGGCACGTTGCAGGATCTGCTCGAGACGCTCGGCCTCCCCTATACGGGCTCGGATCCGCTCGCGAGCGCATTGTGCATGGACAAGATGCTGTTCAAGCGCATGCTCCGCCTGCGCGGCATCCCCACGCCCGCGTTTCACAGCTTCAACGCGACCGCGTTTCGCGAGCTGGGCGGCGCGCGCACGTTCCCAAGCCTGCTCGAGGAGCTGGGGCTCCCCGTCGTGGTCAAGCCCGTCGCGCAGGGCTCGGCGATCGGGATCAAGTTCGTCGCGAGCGCCGAGCAGCTACCGAGCGCGATCCTTGGCGCGTTCGGCTACGGCGACCGTGTGCTCGTCGAGGAGCGCGTCGTGGGACGCGAGCTGGCCGTCACCGTGATGGGCCCCGCCGGCGACCCCCGCGCGCTGCCGATCGTCGAGCTGTTCACGCCCGCGAGCTTCTACAGCTATGAAGCCCACTACACGATCGGCCAGCTGCGCATGGAGGTGCCCGCCGAGCTGCCCGATGAGGTGCGCGCCCGGGTCGAGTCGGTGGCGCTCGAGAGCTATGCGCTGGTGGGCTGTCGCGACTTCGCCCGTGTCGACCTGATCCTCGACGAGCGCGACGAGCCGCAGGTGCTCGAGATCAACACGATCCCGGGCCTCACCGAGACGGGTATCACGACCGCCGCCGCCGAGGCCGCCGGGATGACGTTCGCCGAGTTCGTCCAGGCGATCGTCGAGCGCGTCTCACCGGCCTGACGCACGGCCATCCGAAAGACGCTCTGGCGCACCCTGCGCCCCGCTCGCGTTGCCTGCTTGCGCGTCTCGCGGCGCCGCGCAAAAGAGCCAACCGGACGATGATGTAGCGTTTTCACCAACAGACGATTGTACTTCTACCATGGCAGGCCGATCATCTGAGCGTGCTTTTGCGGGTACATGAAAACCACATGGCTGTGCGGCTCGATCGACGAGGTGAAATAGCGATGTACGAGGACAACAAGAACAAGCAGAGCGCCAGGAAGAGCCGTACCGGCAAGGGCGGGGGGACCGCTCGCGGCGGCCCGCCGAAGTCGCGGATCGGGTTGG
>DASUDH010000133.1:0-2330 GCA_036275675.1 Solirubrobacteraceae bacterium
GGGATCGTCTATCGGCCAGCGGGCGCGCAGGCGTTCGACGGCGGCGACGAGCGCATCGGCCATCTCCCGGCGGTGGGCGGACTCGCGCGCGGACTCGGGCTCGGTGGTGTGCTGGAGCAGGGTCGCGTCGAGCGGCTCGGCGCTGAGCTGCGCGCGCAGGTCGGCGGCGGTGCGGGTCAGCTCGAAGCGCAGATCCTCCATGCGGGCCCCCATCGCGGTGAGCTCGCGGACGTAGGTCTCGCGCTCCCAGACGACCTGCTGTTGGAGCTCTTCGCGCAGCGCGGTGAGCTCGCGCTCGAAGCCGGCGCGCAGCCCGACGGCCACCTCCATCAGCTCGCGCACGATCGGCGTGAGCCTCGCGTCGCGCTCGCGCAGCTGGGCGAGCTCGGCGCTGAGCTCGCGGACGCGCCGCTCGGTCTCCGCTAGACGGCTGCTGAGCTCCTGGATCTCGGCGCGCATCTCGCGCTGCAGGCGCTCGCCGCGCTCCTCGGCCTCTACGCGCAGCTGCTGCTCGGCGTACTCGCGCTGCTTGACGCTGCGGACGTCGGTTTCGCGTTCGCTGAGCTGCTGAGCGACGCGCTCGCGCTCGCGACCGACCTCCTCGATCCGCTGCTCGAGCGCGGCGAGGTGGGTCTCGAGGTTGCGCGCGACCGCCTCGGCGGCCTCGGCTCTGCGGATCACGGCGGGATCGGCGTGGCGAGCGCGACGCTCGGCAAGCGCGTCTCCTGGCGCGTCCGATTGCGAGCCGACGTCGGGCGTCTCGCTCTCTTCGACCATCATCGCCCGCCACCCTACGAGGTGGCCCGGACGGCTCTTGCCTATTGGGGAAAGAGACCCCTACGCGCGCGGGGGGGCACCCAAAATCGGGCCACAGACACTCGGCCCTGCGCGCGCATCGCCCTACCCGTTGCGCAGGCGCCAGGCCATGCGCGACTGCAGCGACCACAGCTCGATGAAGCCGGGGGAGGCGGCCTGCGAGAAGAGCCCGCCGGACTCCCCGAAGGAGGCGAGCGCCTGGTCGTAGACGGCCCAGGGCGAGGAGCGTGTGACGACCTGTGCGTGCCCCTTGTAGAGCTTCAGGCCGATCGTGCCGGTGACCTGGGCGTTGACGCTGTCCATGTAGGCGTCTAGGTCGAGGCGCAGCGGCTCCCACCAGAGGCCCGCGTAGACGAGATAGGCCCACTGGCGGTCGAGCTGGGCCTTGAACTGGTTCTGGTGGATCGTGCAGACGAGCTTCTCGAGCTCTTGGTGGGCGGGCAAGAGGATGGCGGCGGCGGGGGCCTCGTAGATGTCGCGCACCTTCAGGCCGACGATGCGGTCCTCGATGTGGTCGACGATCCCGACGCCGTGACGGGCGGCGATGGCGGCGGCACGTTCGAGCAGCGCGACGAAGTCGAGGCGCTCGCCGTTCAAGCCGACCGGGACGCCGCGCTCGAACTCGACCTCCACGATCTCGGGCTCCTCGGGCGCGAGCTCGGGTCGGGTGACGAGCTGGAAGACGTCGTCCTCGGGCGCATGCTCGAGGTCCTCGATCCAGCGTCCCTCCGAGGAGCGG
Organism: Solirubrobacteraceae bacterium; assembly: GCA_036275675.1. Lineage (GTDB taxonomy): Bacteria > Actinomycetota > Thermoleophilia > Solirubrobacterales > Solirubrobacteraceae > Palsa-744. Next base: position 1,556 of record DASUDH010000133.1, read on the forward strand.
CCCCAGAGGTTGTCGTCGATCGAGTAGGGGGCGATCTCGGTTCCGCCCTTGACGGGGATGCGGTGCTCGCGCGCGTAGGCGATCTCCTCCTCGCGACCCATCTGCCAGGAGCGGACGGGCGCGATCGTGCGCAGCTCGGGGGCGAGCGTGGCGACGGTGGCCTCGATGCGGACCTGGTCGTTGCCCTTGCCGGTGCAGCCGTGGGCGATCGTGTCGCAGCCGCAGCGGCGCGCGTAGTCGACGGCGAGCTTCGCGATGAGGGGGCGCCCGAGCGCCGTGAACAGGGGGTAGCCGCCGCCGTAGAGCGCGTTGGCCTTGATCGCCCGGGCGACGTAGCCGTGGGCGAACTCCTCGCGGGCATCGACGACGTGGCACTCGAGCGCCCCCAGGCGCCGGGCCTTCTCGGCGATCGGCTCGTAGTCCTCACCGGGCTGGCCGAGGTTCACCGTCAGGCAGACGACCTCTGCGTCGTAGGAGTCCTGGATCCACTTGAGCATCACGCTCGTGTCGAGGCCGCCGGAGTAGAGCAGGAGCACGCGCTGGACGTGCTCGGGGTCGGCCTCGTAGGAGGCGGTGGGCGGCGGGAGCTGGTGGGGGGAGTCGTTCATCGCCGAGCGGCCGCGAGTGGGCTGGTCGCGGGGGAGCTTTGGGTGTGGCATGTCATGGGCGCGGAACCTTATCCGGCGAGAGCTCGCGCGAGCCGGGCAAGCGCGTCTTCGATCTCGCTAGGGCCGATCGTGAGCGGCGGGAGCAGCCGGACCGTGGTGGGGCCGGT
>DASUDH010000134.1:0-2507 GCA_036275675.1 Solirubrobacteraceae bacterium
CGATCCGCGCGGCTGCCGCCCGTGCCGCTGCCGCCGCGACGCCGTGTGAGGGCAGGCGCCCGAACGCCGTACGGCACTGCCGCAGCAGCTCGTCCAGATAGCCGCCGTCCTCGTGCCGGGGATGGTGCTCGTACCAGTCGAGCGGCGTCGCGATCGCCCCATCCCGGGGGTCGAGCCTCGCCGCTCCCGCTCCCCGTGTGGCTGATCCTTCTCCCTCCGCGCTCCGTACCCCGACCTCGGGCGGGGTGAGCGCGTACACCAACGCTTCGTGCAGTCGCTGGCCGTCGAGCACCGGGTCGGCGCTCGGCTGCTCGCCGAGCATGTCGAGCAGGTTGTAGGCCGCCTGGAACGCGCTCGTCGCCATCGTCACCTCGCCGCGCCGCGCGCGCGGCGCGAACGCCGCGAAGGCCGAGGCGCCCTCGATGTTGCTGCGCTTGGCGAGCGCCGCCAGCGCCAGCCGCCGCAGCTCGGGGTCGGGTATGCGCCGGGCCAGCCGCCGCCAGCGCGCGATGTGGATGCACACGCGCGGGAACACGCTTGTCCAGTAGACGAGCGCCGCGTGCGCGAATGTGGCGACCAGAGCCACACGATCGTGTGCCGTCGCCCGTATTGTCTCCCCTTGGTGCGCGTTCAAGTCGTCGATCCCTCTGCCTACACGCCACCCTACGACCATGCGGTTTGCCGTGCGTTGACAATGATAGGCCAGCATGTAGAGCTGGTGACCAGCTGCTTCGCCTACGGGCCGGTGCCCGCCCCGGCCGGGTATGAGCGTCGCGAGCTGTTCTATCGCCATGCGCTCGGCGCTCCGGGCGGGCGCCTGCGGACCGTGTCGAAGCTCGTTGAGCACGTGCCAGACATGCTGCGCTACCGCCGTCACGCGCGCGAGGCCGACATCGTGCACTTCCAGTGGCTGAGCGTCCAATACGTCGACCGCTACCTGCTCCCCGCCAACCGCCCGCTCGTGCTCACCGCCCACGACGTGCTGCCGCGCGAGCCGCGCCCCGGTCAGCTCGCGGCGCAGCGGCGCCTGTACGACCGCTTCGACGCGATCGTGGTGCACTCCGAGCACGGCCGCGCACGCCTCCTCGACGAGCTCGGCGCCGATCGCGAACGCGTGCACGTGATCCCACACGGCGTGTTCACGCACCTCGCGGAGGGAGAGCCAGGGGAAGCGCGCGCGGGGTGGGAGGGGGCGGGTTCGGCGGAGAAGAAAGCGAAGACCCCGCGCGCGCATGCACGCAGGGGCTCTCCCTTCGAGAGTGACCACCCCGTCGAGACCGACCGCCCCGTCGTGCTGATGTTCGGTCTGATGCGTCCCTACAAGGGTATCGACGTGCTGCTGGACGCGTGGCGAGGCGCCGACGGCGAGGCGCCGGTCGAAGACGCCGAGTTGTGGATCGCCGGGATGCCGCGCATGGACATCGCCACGCTTCGGGCCGGCGCGCCCGCGAACGTCAGGTTCGACCCGCGATTCATCACCGACGACGAGTTGCCCGCCTACTTCGAACGGGCCGAGCTCGTCGTGCTCCCCTACCTGCAGGCCGACCAGTCGGGCGTCCTGTTCACCGCGCTCGCGTTCGGCAAGCCACTGCTGCTCAGCGACGTGGGGGGCTTCCCCGAGATCGCGGACACGGGCGCGGCGCGGATCGTTCCGGCCGGTGACGCTCGGGCGCTCGGGCAGGCGCTGCGGGAGCTGCTGCGCGATAGGGCCGCCCTGACCGAAATGTGCGTGAGGGCCAGGGCAGCCGCCCATGGACGTTACTCCTGGGAGGCGGTCGCGCGCGCCCACGTCGAGCTTTACGCGCAGCTCCTGCGAGAAGCGCCGCGCCGGTGAGGTCTCGCGGCGCGGACCCCGAAGGGCCGGCTCGGACAGAATGCGCGCAATGCGCACGGCGACGGAGATCGTGTTCTGGGCCTCGGCTACGCTGATCGCTTGGACCCAAGTCGGGTACGCGCTTGCCGTCGCCGCGCTCGCCCGCGTGGTCGCGCCAGCGCCGGCGGTGACCTCGACGTCGCGGGCACGCCCAAACAATCCCCCCCATCCACAGGCCACCTCGGGCGCCTCCATCGCGCATATGCGCGATGAGGGAGATGAGGAGAGGAAGACGGACTCGATCGTGCGGGTCGAGGCGCTGCCGTCCGTATCGCTGATCGTGGCGGCCCACGACGAGGCGGCGGTGATCGGGGCGAAGGTGGAGAACGCGCTCGCGCTCGACTACCCGCGCGAGCTGCTGGAGCTGATCGTGGCGTGCGACGGGTGCACGGACGCCACCGCCCAAAGAGCACGGGATGCGGGCGCCGATCTCGTGTTGGAGCTGCCGCGCGGGGGCAAGATCGCCGCGCAGGACACCGCGGTGGAGCGAGCGCGCGGGGAGCTGGTGGCGTTCTCGGACGCCAACGCGCTGTGGGAGCCCGACGCGCTGCGCGAGCTCGTGAGCGCGTTCAGCGACCCGCGCGTGGGCTACGCCTGCGGTCGGGTGCGCTTCGTGCAGGGTCCTCACCTCCCC
>DASUDH010000135.1:0-4098 GCA_036275675.1 Solirubrobacteraceae bacterium
GCCGTCGGGTTGAGTATTCGCACGCCGAGGGGCGATTCCTGCACACGCGTGCACATCCTTGGGCCTGGAGACCTGGTCATCCAAAAGGCTTGCCCCGCGCGCACGCGTGGGGCACCCCGAAACGCAGCACCAACACGCCGGCCTTCCAACACGCCGGCCTTCACAGTGGAGGAACCCGTGTGCGTACGATCCCCCGGTGCCCCCACGTCACACCCCGCTTGAGAAGCGCCTGAAGGAGAAGCGCGTTTGCGTGTGTGTCGGCGCGGGCGGCGTCGGCAAGACCACCGTCTCGGCCGCGCTCGCGCTCGGGCTGGCGGCGCGCGGGCGCAAGGTGGCGGTCGTGAGCATCGATCCCGCCCGGCGCCTGGCCGGCGCGCTCGGGCTGCGCGAGCTCCCGGGCGAGCCACACCGGATCGAGCCGCACACACTTGCCGAGCATGGGATCGAGCTGGAGGGCGAGCTGTGGGCGATGATGCTCGACTCGAAGCGCACGTTCGACGATCTGGTCCGCCAGCTCGCCCCCGACGAGCGCGCGCGCGAGGAGATCCTGGCCAACCGCATCTACCGCGAGCTCTCCTCGGCGGTGGCCGGCTCGCAGGAGTTCACGGCGGTGGCGAAGCTGTATGAGCTCGACCGTGACGGAGAGTGGGACGCGATCGTGCTCGACACGCCCCCGTCGCGCAACGCGCTCAACTTCCTCGATGCGCCCGATCGGCTCACGCGCTTCCTGGAGGGCCGAGCGCTGCGGGTCCTGCTCGCGCCCGGGGGTGCGACACGTGGCCTGCTCGGACGCGGCGCGGGCCTGATGTTTGCAGTGTTCGCACGCGTCACGGGCGTCGATCTGATCGGCGAGCTGGCGGGCTTCTTCGGCTCGCTGTCCGGCCTCATCGACGGCTTCCGCGAGCGCGCACGCGGGGTCGAGCGGCTCCTGCGCGAGCCCACCACGAGCTTCTTGATCGTCACCTCGCCCGAGCACGAGCCGGCGCGCGAGGCGGTGTTCTTCCACGCTCGGCTGGCCGAGGCGAAGATGGGATTCGCCGGCCTGATCGTCAACCGCGTCCACGATCGGGGGCTCGACGGGCACACGGCCGAGGATGTCGCGCGACTGCTGTCGGGGCAGCTCGGTGAGACGCTGGCGGCGCGCGTGGCGGGCAACCTGGCCGACTTCGACGTGCTCGTAAGGCGCGACCGCGAGAGCGTCGCGGCGCTGTCGCAGGCGCTCGGCGAACGCGACCCGCTGCGCGTGCCTCACCTAGACGGCGACGTGCAGGACCTCGGCGGACTGGCCGTCATCGCCGAGCGTCTGTTCGCCTAGCCCTTCTTCGCCCAGCTGCTCGCCGGAGAGCAGCAGCTCGTCGGCGAGCGACGCGAGGTCGGACGGGAGGTGGCCGCAGATGACGTCGCGCAACAGCGCCCTCAGGTGGTTCGAGAGATCGCGCGCGAGCGCGAGCCCGCGGGCGCGCTCGACGGCCTTGCCGGCGATCACGTCGCGCTCGAGCGCGATCGCTTTGAGCGTGCGCTCGGTGAGCGCCGTGCGCTTCTCGGGAGTCGCGCACAGCGCTGCGAGGCGCCCCGCGAGCAATCCATCGGGGGCACCCTCTGGCTCGAGCTCGGATGGTGCGGTCAGCAGCGCCCTCAGCGCCAGCAGGTGGTCGCTGATCGCCTCGTACTCGGAGGCCCGCTCACAGCCCAGCTCGAAGCGACGCAGTGCCCACGCGATCTCATTTGCGTGCGGGGCGCGGCGGGAGACGAGGTTGCAGAACGCGCGCAGCTCGTCCTCCTGGTCGGCGGTCACGACGAGCATCCCGTGCGGGCGGCCGCCTATACCGAGCGCGACCGTGTTCCAGGGGGCTCGGCCGACCCGTGTGAAGGCACGCGAGCCGAGCGTGACGCGGCCGTCGCCGAACAGGCGCAAGGCGCGCAACAGCTCGCGCACGACATCCATGCCCTGGGCGATCGCGGCGTGAGGGTCGGGGTCCTCGACGGCGAACACGACGAGCAGGTGGTCCTCCTCGCCGGGCGCGCCTGCACACAGCGCCTGCTCGGGCGCTCCCTGCAGGGCGCCTGGCTGGGCGATCAGCAGGCCGTGCGTGAGGGGCAGCTCGGGTGAGGCAATCGTCAGGCCGTGGAGAGTCGCGACGAGCGTGACCTCGTCGGCGGCGGCGAAGACCGAGCCGTCGAGGCGCTCAAGGGCGCGGTCGAGGCGCCCTGGGCGCAGCTCGAAGTCGGTCTGCTCGTCGAAGACGTCCTTCAGGAGCGCGAGCAGGGCGGCGTCGCCGCGTCTGGGCATGCCGCGGCGAGCGGGGTCCTCGCCGATCGAGACCAGGTAGCGGTCGAGCGCGTCGAAGCCGTCGAGCAGCTCGGCCGCCGGGGCGTACCCGTCGAGCCGGCGCAGCTCGTGGAAGCGTTCGGCGATGAACGAGCCGGTCAGCGGGCGGTAGCAGTACAGCGGCGAGGAGCCGCGTCCGGAGTGGGAGGCGAGCTCGAACGGGATCTCCTGGCCTGCGAGAACATCGGCGTGCAGCAGTGCGGCCGCCTGTCCGGCGAACTCGACGAGCGCTGCCTGCAACTGGAGTGAACGCACGGTCGGGTGATTTCGCCGCGCGCGATAGCGCTCCTGCTCGGCGCAGCGGCTGTTGCTTCGGTGAGCTCGTCGGTTACGCCACGGCGACCGCGAGCGGCGCGGCGACCGTGTCCTCGCAGCCGAGCCCGCCTGTCCTCGAATGGGGGAGCCAGCGCTCGCCGTAGGAGCGCATGTCATCGATGATCGGGAGCAGCGCCAAGCCCTTCTCGGTCAGCGCATACTCGACGCGCGGGGGCACCTCGGGGAAAGTGTGGCGCTCGACGATCCCCTCCTCCTCGAGCGCCCTCAGGCGCAGTGAGAGCGTGCGCGGGCTGATCCCAGCGAGCGAGCGCTCGAGCTCGCAGAAGCGAGAGCGCCCCTCGGCGAGGTCGCGCACGAGCAAGAGCGTCCACTTACCACACACCACTTCGGCGGTGCGGCAGACAGGACAGATGTCGCTTGCGGCCATTCCAACCGTTACTTTACCAACTGAAGTAGCGACACCCGCTCGCTGCTGCGACGCACGGGCGATGTCAGCCGACCGAGGCTGGGGCACCGGGCGTGGGCGCGACCGGCGCCGGCGTCTCGCTGCCCTCCCTCCGAGCCTCTGCTTGCGCGACGTCCTCCATCGTGGTGCCCTTGCGGCCTTCGGCCTGCAGCAGCAGCTTGAAGTCGTGTGGGCTCGAGGCCACCTTCAGCGCTTCCTCGATCGTGACGCGCCCCGCCTTCACGTGGTGAAAGAGCGCCTGGTCGAACGTCTGCATGCCGTAGTAAGCGCCCGCGGCGATCGCCTCGCCGAGCTGGCCGGTCTGGTTGGGATCGGCGATCATGTCGTGCACGCGCCCGGTCATGCGCAGGATCTCGCAGACCGCCACGCGCCCGCCGTTCGCGCCGGGTACCAGGCGCTGGGAGATGACGCCCTTGATCGTGCCGGCGATCATCGAGCGCGCCTGGTTGTGCTGGTGGGGCGGGAAGAAGTCGAGCAGGCGGTTAATCGACTCGGACGCGTCGACGGTGTGTACCGTGGAGAGCACGAGGTGGCCGGTCTCAGCGGCCGAGAGAGCGGTGCGGACCGTCTCCTCGTCGCGCATCTCCCCCACAAGGATCACGTCGGGGTCCTGGCGCAGCACGCGGCGAAGGGCGCGCTCGAACGACTTCGTGTCCATGCCGACCTCGCGCTGGTTGATGACCGAGCGCTTGTCCTGGTGGACGAACTCGATCGGGTCCTCGATCGTGACGATGTGCTTGTTCATCGTCAGGTTCATGTGATCGATCATCGCCGCGAGCGTCGTCGATTTGCCGGATCCGGTCGTGCCCGTCAGCAGAATCAGGCCGCGCTCCTCGTCGGCGAGCGACATGATCGCCTTCGGCAGGCCGAGCTCGTCGGCCGTCTTCACCGTGTAGGCGAAGTCGACCTCGTTCTCGTTGTCGAACTCCTTTAGGTGCTCAGGGTCGTGGGCGAGCATCTGGCGCAGGACACGATCGGTGTCCTCGGGCGTCATCGGCTCGTACTGGTCCAGCGGGGTCAGGTGTCC
>DASUDH010000136.1:0-4467 GCA_036275675.1 Solirubrobacteraceae bacterium
CACACGGTCGCCTCGGACGGGCGCAACACGATCGAGGAGATGGCGCTCGCGGCGCGCGAGCGGGGGTACGAATACGTGGCGATCACGGATCACTCCGCCTCGCACGGCTTCGGCGACGACGTCTCCCCCGAGCAGCTGCGCCGCCAGATCGAGCTGGTGCGGGAGGTGGACGCGAGCATCGACGGCATCAGAGTGCTGGCGGGCAGCGAGGTGAACATCCTGCCCGACGGCTCGCTCGACTACGAGGACGACCTGCTCGCCGAGCTCGACTGGGTGATCGCGAGCGTGCACACGGCGTTCGGGATGAGCGAGCAGGCGATGACCGAGCGCATGATCGCCGCGGTCGAGCACCCGCTCGTCGATGCGATCGGGCATCCGACCGGTCGCATGATCGAGCGGCGTGAGCCCTACGCACTCGACGTGCCGGCGTTGATCGAGGCAGCTGCGAGCAGCGGCGCGATGCTCGAGATCAACGCCAACCCCGACCGGCGCGACCTGAACGACATCCACGCGCGCGCGGCGGCGCAGGCCGGAGCGACGATCTTGATCGACTCGGACGCCCACGGCGTGGAGCGCTTCGACATGATGCGCTGGGGGGTGGCGACCGCGCGCCGCGCGTGGCTGACCGCGCAAGACGTGGCCAACACGCGCCCGTGGGAGCAGTTCACCGGGATGCGCAAGCGCGGGCGCGCTGGCAGGGGGAGCGCGTAGCGCCTACCGGCGACGACGATGGGGCTCGTTCGTCGATCCAGACGGACCGGACTCAGGGTCGGGCCGGCGATCTTGGCGTCGCCCGCGGGACACTACTGGCGCGCCCCCTCAGGCGCGCCTGAGCAACCGTGGCAGGAGCTCTTCCGCGACGAGCCGGTCCACCTCGACACGGCGGAGGGGCGCGAGCGCGCGCGACGCACGTTCGGCGTAGCCGGGAGCGGGATCGTCGAGCGCCATGCGCAGCGCCGACACGAGGTCTTCGTCGACGAGCCGCCCGTCGAGCTCGCGTGCGATCGGCAGCGCGACATACGGCCCCGGAGAGAGAGTCGTCACGAGCATGCACCCGTCGGCGAGCGCCTCGAGCTGCGCGATGCCGTGGTCCTCGCGGCGCGCGGCGCAGATATACACGCGCGCGCGGCGCAGCAGAGCACGGTAGTCCGCGGGCGCGAGCATGCCCGTGACGCGCACGCCCTCGGCGGGCACGGCGTAGCCCAGACCACGAAGCCGATCCTCCTCCACACCCGCCACCAGCAGCTCCTCACCCGGCCTGCGCACCCGCCGCCACGCGTCGAGCACGCGGTCGAGTCCCTTCTTGGCTGGGTTGGCGGCGTAGGTGATCGCGGCTATGTCGCGCTCGGGCAGAGGCGTCCCCGCACGCTCGGCGAGCGGCGCCGGCGTGCCGCGAGCTGTCTCGCGATCACGCACTCCCGAAGGCTCCACGGGTACCGGCAGCACGAGCTCGCGGTCCGGATCGATTGAACGGCGCACCGTCGCCGGAGTCTCCAGCAGCGCGCCGGCGCTCTGTGGGAGCAGCAGTGGGGCTTCGCGCAGGCGACGACGCTCGAGCGGGCGCTGCCACAGGCCGTGGCGTCCACGCCGGTTGCCGGCGGCCGGGGCGTCGAAGCGGATCGCGCCCGGACGCGGCCACAGCAGCGCCGAAGTGGTGGTCGAGTAGATCAGCGCGCGCGGGCGCGCACGCGCCAGCTCGGCCTGGACAGCCTGCCGCGTGGCGCGCGCCCAGCGCAGGTCGGTGAGCATCAGCGTGCGTGGCGGCGGCGGCGGCTTGGGGCTGACGATCGCGGCGGTTGCGCCCGCACGACGCAGCGAGGCGAGCAGCTCCTCGTCGGCGGCGCGCAGCCCGCCGGTGGCGCCGAGCGAGACGACCAGGACGTCGACCATGCGCACAGCCGCGGCCTTGCCCGCCACGCCCGCCGTGCTCTGCGCCGCCGGTTTCCCTCCCGGCACGCCGACCCCTCCCTGCGCCGCTGTCGTCCTCCACTCCATCTCAGGTCGTGGCGCCGTCCATGCGCTCGGGGCGCAGCGTCTTGAAGCCGGGCGTGCGCGCCAGCGCGATCGAGCGCAGTGGGGATGTGCGCAGCACGTGGAAGCGCACCCCGTCGCGCTCCTCGATCGCGGCCACCGCCGCGTCCTGGCGGCGCCACCACACCGCGAGCGCGATCGCGAAGCCCGCGCCTATGCCGGGGATCTGCGGAGCGAGGAACGCAAGTCCGCCGGCTACGAGGGTGAATAGCAGCAGCGGCCACAGCCGGTTCAGCAGCGTTGCGCCCGGCCGGTACTCGGGCAGGGCGGTGGAGGCCTTGGCCTCGCCCAGCAGGCGTGCGATCGGCGGGTTGACCTCGGCGCGGCGCCCGAGGCGCAGCCCGATCGCGGCGGCGAGCACCCACCAGCCGAGCGAGACCTGCACGATCGTCGCGTCGGGAGACGGCGCGGCGGCGAGCACCGTGACGATCGCGAGCGCGGTGGCGGCGGCGGCGCTGAGCAGGACGGTCGCCCTGAGGAAGTCGACGAAATGCACGCCCTGTCAGAGCAGGGCCTCGAGCAGCCCGCGCACGCCGCTCTGCCCGTCGATGACCAGGTCGGCCTGCTCGGCCAGCGCGGGCGGTGTCTCCTCCGAGCCGACCGCCACGCACAAGGCGAGCTCGAGCGTGCCGGCTTCGACGAGCGCGCGCAACGCGCGGAACGCGTCGATGTCGGTGCTGTCGTCGCCGACATACAGAGCGCCGGTGACCGGGGAGCCGTTGTCGCGATCCGCGGCGCTTTGCAGCAACGCGGTCACGCCGAGCCCCTTGTCGAGCGCCACGGGGGGGCGTACCTCGAGCACCTTGCGACCCCAATGGACCGCAAGCCCCTCCTCCTGGGCGAGAAGGGCGATCTCGCGCACGAGCGCCGCGGCGGCCTGCTCGTCGGGAGCGCCGCGCCAGTGGAAGGCGGCGATCGCCTCCTTGTCCTCGCTGCGCACGCGCATGCGCTGGTGCTCCGGCGTGTAGACGCGCTCGGTGAACTCGCGCACCCGCTCCGACCAGGCCGTCAGGTCGGGGTCGAGCTCTGGACGGGTGGCGCCGGGGCGGAGCAGCTCGCCGCCGTGGTTACCAACGTAGGCGATGCTCCCGATCGCGACGATCTGACGGGCGGTGGCAGCGCGCCGTCCGCTGACGCAGCCGACGAGCCGGTAGCGCTTGGATATCTCGATCAGCAATGTGCGCGTGGCCTCGGGCACGTGCGCGTCGGCGGCATGGCGGACGATCGGCGCGAGCGTGCCGTCGATGTCGAGCAGCACGGCGGCATGAGCGGGATCGGAGCGGAGCGGCTCGAGCGCCTCCACAAGCGTGGCAGCCGGGGACACGACCTCTAGTATGGCGCTCCATGCGGGCCGACCGGTCACATCTTTCGCATGACTCTTAACCGGTCGCTCAAGCTGGCGGCGATCGGGACGGCCGCCGGCGTGTTCAGCGGGCTCTTCGGCGTGGGGGGCGGGACTGTGATGGTGCCGCTGCTCGTGCTGTGGCTCGGCTACGGACCGCGCGAGGCGACCGGCACCTCGCTCGCGGCGATCGTGTTCATCGCGGGCTTCGCCGCCGCCACGCAGGGGGCATACGGCAACGTGCACGTGCTCGATGGGATCCTGATCGGAGTGCCCGCTGTAGGGGGCGTGCTAATCGGGACATGGCTGCAGCAGCGCCTACCGACGCGCTCCATCTCGCTCCTGTTCGCGGCCGTGCTCGTGGCGAGCGCGGCCGAGCTGCTCGCGCGATGACGAGCGCCGCCTCGATCCGAGCGGCGCTCGTCGGTGCTACGGACAGGCCGCTCGCGCGATGATCGGCGCGATCGCGATCGGGGTGTGCGCGGGCATCGTGGCCGGCCTGCTCGGGGTCGGTGGGGGCGTGCTATTCGTCCCCGGCCTCGTGATCTTCCTCGGCCTCGGCCAGCACCAGGCCGAGGCGACCTCGCTGCTGGCGATCATCCCGGTGGCGATCGTGGGCACGTTCAAGCAGGACGGCTACGGCAACGTGCGCCGCCACGACGCGCTGCTGATGGGCCTGCTGTCGATCGCGGGCGCGGCGGCGGGTGTTGCGGTCGCGAACGCCCTGTCGGGGACGGTGCTGCGCGTCGGCTTCGCGCTGCTGATGGTGCTGGTCGCGATCCAGCTGGCGCACAGGGCGATAAGCGAGCCGGCGGGTGACCTCCATCCGCAGCAGGCAGGACCCTCGCGCGGAAATGGCCCCGCCTCGCCGGATAGTCCCTAGACTGGCTGTAGATGGGACTCGACAATCCTCTGCACATCGCGTTCCTCGTGGTGATCCTGCTGCTCGTGTTCGGCGCCAGGCGCCTGCCCGAGATCGGCCGCTCGCTCGGCAGCGGGCTGCGTGAGTTCAAGCAGTCCATCAACGGCGAGGGCCATAGCCACGAGCACGAGCAGCCGACGTTGCCCGCCGGAGCGCCGCAGGCTCCTACGCC
>DASUDH010000137.1:0-3020 GCA_036275675.1 Solirubrobacteraceae bacterium
TGTCCGGCGGAGTCTCCGACGAAGAACACGCCGTCCTCGACCGCACGACGCAGCTGGTGGGGTATCCAGTTGCCCTGATAGCCCACGGCCGGCAGGTTGAGATCGCCGGCGAGCCGCACGGTCGGCTCCTTGACGCGATGGGACGGCCAGAACGAACCGACGCCGACACGCAGCTCATCGTCTGCGGGGAAGCTCCATGAGTAGCCCGCCCTGACATAGCGCTTGTCGATCCACAGCTCCAGCTCCTCGCCCGCGCCGTGCGGATGGACCTCCAGTCCCCGTGAAAGGCGCGCATGGGGCGGTTGGATCGCGGTCTCATCGGACAGAACCCGCCGCCAGCCGAGCGCGTCGACGATCAGAGGCGCCGTCAGCTCTCCACGATCGGTGTGGACGGTGTGTCCGCTACGGCCCGTGACGGTAGCCGTCTCGAACTCGGCGTCGCCCGGGTGGGCCTGACCCCACAAGAGTGCGCACAGCTCGCGATAGTCGAACGTCGAGAAGGTCCACGGCAACTGCCAGCGAGCTGTCGTCCACGGCGTGTGCACGACGAGCTCGTCGAACGTCTGGCGCAGCGAGCCCTGCAGGTCGAGGGCTTCCAGCCAGGCGGTGGGGATCCCGCACGCCGAGGTCTGGCGCTCACCGATCTCGTAGCGGTCGAGCACGAGCACGCGCGCGCCCGTGTCGGACAGCTCGCGGGCGACCGCCAGACCCGCGAAGGAGGCGCCGCATACCAGCACGTCGCAGTCGCGCTGCAGCGCAGTGCGCTCCGCTCCGCGCTTCGTCGCTCTGAGAGGCATACGACAGCCAATGATATGTACCCGAGCAATTCCAACAGGCCCGCGCGCGGTAGCGCGTGGTCTATGCCCGCCTAGCATCCCATCGATCCCAATGGACTCCCGCGCCGGAGAGCGCGGGGGTCTCTGCTCGGACGCATCCCACCAGTCCCACTGACCCCGCGCCGCAGGCGCGGGGGTCTCTGCCCCGGGCGGCATGGCTGCGCTAGGCTTCGACCGGTGCAAACCCTGATCGAGAATCCCCCGGCCCAGGTGGTCGAGGGGTCAAACGGACTACTCCTGGAAATCGACGGTCAGATAGTCCCCAACTACGACGCCACGATGCAGCCCTTCGAGGAGGGCGAGGTCGTGACGGGCAACGTCGTGCGTATCGACAAGGACGAGGTGCTCGTCGACATCGGCTACAAGTCCGAGGGAGTCATCCCCGCGAACGAGCTGTCGATCCGCAAGTCGGTGGACCCGCGCGAGGAGGTGCATCTCGGCGAGGAGGTCGACGCGATGGTCCTCACGAAGGAGGACCAGGACGGACGCCTGATCATGTCCAAGAAGCGCGCCCGCTTCGAGAAGGCGTGGCGCCGCATCGAGGCGGCCGCCGAGTCGGGCGAGCCGGTGATGGGCTCGGTCATCGAGGTCGTCAAGGGCGGCCTCATCATCGACCTCGGGGTGCGCGGCTTCCTGCCCGCCTCGCTCGTGGACATCAGGCGCGTGCCGAACCTCGACGAGTATCTGGGAACCCAAATCGAGACGAAGGTGATCGAGCTCAACCGCTCGCGCAACAATGTGGTGCTCTCGCGCCGCGCGGTGCTCGAGGAGGAGCGCAAGGAGGTTCGCCAGCAGATCCTCGACCGGCTCCAGCCGGGGCTCGTCGTGGAGGGCCAGATCTCGAACATCGTGGACTTCGGCGCGTTCGTCGACCTCGACGGGATCGACGGTCTGATCCATATCTCCGAGCTGTCCTGGTCGCATGTCAACCATCCGAGCGAGATCCTGGGCATCGGCGACACCGTGCAGGTGAAGGTGCTCGACATCGACCGTGACCGCCAGCGCATCTCGCTCGGGCTCAAGCAGACCCAGGAAGACCCCTGGCAGCGGATTGTGGACACCTACAACGTGAACGACGAGCTGGCTGGCAAGGTCACGAAGGTCGTCACGTTCGGCGCGTTCGTGGAGGTTCTCGACGGCGTCGAGGGACTCGTGCACATCTCCGAGCTCGCCGGTCACCACGTCGAGAGTCCGCGCGAGATCGTCCACCCGGGCGACGAGATCCGCGTGAAGATCCTCGAGATCGACTCTGAGCGCAGGCGTCTGTCGTTGTCGGCCAAGCGGGTGGAGGATCAGATCCTGCCGTTGCCCCGCCAGGAGTCGGCGCTCGCCGAGCCGGCGGGTGAGCAGCCCGTCGCGGAGGCGTCGACCGAGCAGGTCACCGAGCCTGACGGAGGCCAGGGATCCGCGGGCGAAGAGCCCGCCGCCGAGGTCGCCGAGGAGCCGGTCGCGGAGATTGCGGTGGATGAGGCCGTCGCGGAGGAGCCCGCCGCCGAGCAACCTCAGGCGCAGGAGCCGGTGGCCGAGGTCGCCGTCGAGGAGCCTGTCGCGGACGAGCCGGTCGTCGCCGAGGCGCCCGCCGAGGAGCCTGCTGCCGAGGAGCCTGCTTCGGAGGAACCCGCTGCCGAGGAGCCCGCCGCCGAGGTCGCCGAGGAGCCGGTGGCCGAGCAGCCCACTGGCGAGCCCGAGCCGCAGCCGGCTACCGAGCAAGCACAAGACTGACGGGCAGGGCCGGTGCTGCCGGTGGTGCCGTTCGTCGGACTGACAGGCGGTATGGGGGCGGGCAAGTCAACCGCTCTGCGGGCGCTCGAAGAGCTCGGCGCCCAGGCGCTCTCCACCGACGCGGTGGTGCATGAGCTCTACACCGATGAGCGGATCAGGGACGCAGTCGTCGAGCGCTGGGGCTCTGAGGTTGCGCCGGGCGGAGTGGTCGATCGGGCGGTTGTGGCAGCCAAGGCGTTCGCCGGTGGCGCCGAGGATCGGAAGTGGCTGGAGAGCTTGCTGTGGCCGCTGGTCGGGGTGCGTATCGCCGCGTGGCTCGAGCATGTGCGGGCGCTGCGCCCCGCGCCGATGGCCGCCGTGGTCGAGGTGCCGTTGCTGTTCGAGGCCGACATGGAGGCCGCCTTCGACGCGACGATCGCCATCACCGCGCCGGAGGAGCTCCGCGCCGCGCGCGCCGGCGGA
>DASUDH010000138.1:0-4993 GCA_036275675.1 Solirubrobacteraceae bacterium
CCGGGGGTGTCGGTGAGGCCGTGCAAAACGATCGAGCAGAACACCACGAGCGCGGTCAGGTCGAAGATCCTCTCGCCGCTCGCTATGTGCTGGTCGAGCACGAGCAGTGAAAAGGTCATCGTCGCCACCCCCTTCGGGCCAAACCAACCCATGAACAGGCGCGTCTGACGGTCGGTGCTGGTGCCCAGCAGCGCGATCCACACGGCCACGGGCCGCGCGATCAGGAACGTGACGGCCACCACGCCGAGCGCCGCCCAGCCGCTGCTCTCCAGCGCGTCGAGCGTGAGCAGCGAGCCGAACACCACGAAGATTCCGAGCTTCACGATCTCGACGATCTCATCCGCGCGCTGCTCGAAGTGGCGGCGCAGGTCGGGACGGCGCAGTCCCAGCACGATCGCGGCGACGAACACGGCGATGAAGCCGTTGCCGCGCGGAGCGAGAACCGTGGCCCCATAGGTGGCGAACGCCACCCCGAGCGCATACAGCGACTTCTGGTGGGAGGGGATCGGGTGCTCGAGCGGTCGGGTGCTGTCGCTCGGCATCAGCCGCGACGCGAGCCAGCCGATGACGAGCCCGTAGAGGAACCCGAGACCGACGTCCTGCAGGACGAAGCGCCACCACACGAAGTGCTGCGATTCGGCGTCCAGCGCGGCGAGGAACGTGAGCACGGCGGGCAGTGCGAGCCCGTCGTTCAGACCGGACTCGAGGTTGAGCGAATGGCGCACGAGTCGCGGTACGCGCGGGTTGGTGACAATGTTCGACGTGAGCACTGGGTCGGTCGGCGAGAGCAGCGCTCCGAGCAGCAGCGACTCGGTCCACGAGAGCCCGACCGTGAGGTGCGCGGCGACAGCGACGAGACCGGCTGTGATCGGCATCGCGATCGCGAGCTTGCGCAAGGGCAGGTGCCAGGCGCTCTGCAGCATCTCGCCCTCGACCTCCAGGCCGTCGCGGAACAGGATCACGATCAAGGCGACGAACGCCAGGTCCTTGACGAACCCGGATTGCGCGTGGAAGCTGACCCATCGAAAGCCACCATCGCCGACGACGAAGCCTGCGAGCACGAACAGCGCCGCGAGCGACAGGAACGAACGCTGGGCGAGCCCGGAGGCGAGCGCCCCCACTATCAATAGCGCGCCGAGGAAGGCTGCCGTTGCCTGAAAGCTCGGCACGTGCTTAGCTTCTCATGCGCTCATAGCACCGATCATGGCGGGTATATTGGAACGATCGGCAAAAGCAGCTCCCAGCAGAGGCGGTGGTCAGATGGCGGCGAAAGACAGGATCGGCAGGGCGAGCGAGGCTGTGCGAGACAGCGACTACCTCAAACGTCTGATCGAGGACAAGCAGTTGCGCGAGAACCTGCTCGCAGCATACGGGGCGGCGCGCAGCGCCTACGGGCGAGCGACCAACGGCAAGCCCGTGGGCAAGGCCCTCTTGGAGGATCGCAAGCTCCAGCGCGAGCTCGCCGAAGCCGCGAGTGCGCTCAAGGACGCCTCGTTCGCGCTCAGGCAGCCGCCGGCCAAAGCGCAGCGCAAAGGCGGTCTCGGTCGCGCGTTGCTGCTCGTGATCGTCGGAGCGGCGCTCGCGCTCGCGCTCAGCGAGAGCCTGCGTTCGAAGGTGCTCGACCTGCTGTTCGGGGCCGAGGAGGAGTTCGACTACAGCTCGACCACGATGCCGGCTGAGGACGCTCCCGCGCCGGCAGGCATGCCGGCGGCGTGAGCACAGCCGTTCTCCCGGGCGCCGCGACGCGATCGCTCTCCAGTGAGAAGGCCCAGCGCATCGTCGAGGCGATGCGCCACAGTGTGGCGCGGCGCGGCGCGGCGGGCTCTACGTTCGACCACGTGTCGCGTGAGGCAGGGGTGTCCCGTGGCCTCTTGCACTATTACTTTGGGACCAAGGAGCAGCTGCTCGTGGAGGCCGCGCGCCGCGACTGCGAGCTGCGCATCGAGGCGCTCGAGCAACGCCTGGCAGACGCACAGACGGCTGACGATTTCGTCGCCCTGCTAGCGCAGAACCTGCAGGAGACGGTCCACGAGGATTCGGACTTCGTGACGCTCGTGTTCGAGCTGTTCACGCTGTCGCGGCGCAACCCGGAGATCGCGGTGGAGTACGCGAGGCTCGTGAGGCTCACGAGGGAGCGTCTGGCGAGCATGCTGGCGGCCGCGCAGGACGATGGGGTGCTGCGATTGCACGCCGATCCGGAGGCCGTCGCGGACATCCTCTTCTCGATCGGGGATGGTCTCGCGCTGCGCATGATCTCAGAGCGCGATCGTGACTTCACGGCGACGATCCGAGCGGGCATCGAGTGCGTACGCTCGCTCGTGGCCGATTGACCGCTCATATAATCGGGGCGAATATGCCGATCTACGAGTACAGACGCCCCGACGGGAGCACCTTCGAGGTGGTGCAGTCTTTCGCCGACGACCCACTCGAGAAGGACCCGGACACGGGGGCGCCGGTCGAACGCGTTCTACACGCCCCGGCTGTGCACTTCAAGGGCAAGGGCTTCTACAACACCGACTACGGCACGCGCAAGCGCCAGCGCGAGACCGCCGCGTCCGCCGATGGCTCCTCCTCCGGCGACTCCTCGGCGGCCGACTCATCCGGGAGCGACGGGTCCGGTTCGTCGTCGAACGGCGACTCCGCCGCCAAGACCGACACCAAGCAGGGCGAGTCGAGCTCCAAGCCCGCGACCAAGAGCGACGCCAAGCCGGTAGCTGCCGCGAAATGAGGGCTGGTCGCGGGCCCAGCGGCCCTCAGCCGGCCAGAAACCGTGCCGCGGCGGCGCGGCGTTCGCCTTCTGAGACGCTCAGGCCGACCTCCCCGTCGGGGAGGGTCACCGTGCTGGACGGGTGCAGCACGCGCGTCGGCGGTGTGCCGCCCGTGGCGAGCGCCCCGAACAGGCCGAGCAGCGTCGGGCCGCTCATGTCGGAGACGATCGCCGGCGGGGCGTTCCAGGCGATCAGCGGCAGGCGCACGAAGCTCGACGGTGACAGCAGCCGCGACTTCATGTCCTGGAAAAGCGCCTGCTGGTGTTCCTCGCGCTGCAGGTCGGTCTGGGAGGGGGCGCACAGGTTCTCGCGGGTGCGCGCCAGCGCTAGCGCCGCCTTGCCGTCGAGGTGGTGGGTGCCGGGGCTCAGGCGCAGGGTGTAGCCGCCGTTGCTGAATCCCCCGTCGACGCGCGAGAACACGCAGCCGCCCGTGTAATCGACGCCACCCATAGCGTCGATGAGGCTCGGAAAGTCTTCGAAGTTGACTTCGACGAGGTGGTTGATCGGGATGCCGAGGTAGGTCTCGACCACCGAGATAGAGAGCGCGGGTCCGCCGAAGGCGTAGGCGGCGTTGATCTTATGCATCCCGTGACCGGGGATCTCGACGACCGTGTCGCGTGGGATCGAAAGACGCGCGGAATGACCGCCGCCTGCACGGATCAGCATGATCGTGTCCGAGCGGCTCGGGCCGGAAGTGTTGGCGCCCGGTTCGCGGCTGCCCCTCGGGCGCCGGTCGGAGCCGAGCACGAGGATGTTGTTGGCCGATGTGAGGGGGAAGCCGGCCGGGTGCAGGACCGCGGCGATGTCCGAAGGCACCGGGGTGCGCTCGAAATGGGCGCTCAGCAGGAACAGCGCCAGCGAGAGCGACAGCCACCCCACGACCAGGGCGAGCAGGCCGAGGAGCAGGCGCTTGGGCGTAAGGCGTCCCATCCAACTCCCGACCCCGCTCGCCCGGTTTGAGCGGCGCGGGGGCTGCAGCGAGAGGTCCTGCTCCCACGCGCCGCTCTCGCTTGTGCCCTTGAGGGTGCGCCGCCCGGGCAGCCGCCGTCCGGCGCGGTAGCGCGTGTAGTGCGGCTTGTCCTGCGGATCTCGGGTCATTGCAGTGCGTCGTGAGTCAGCGGACGACGACGTTCGCGAACGCTACGCGGGCTGTCGGCGGTCGTGGGGGTTGTCGGAGTGAGCCTATATTTGCCGGATGACCCCCTCGGATGGCGCAGTCGGGCGGCTCGTGGTGTGCCCCACCCCGATCGGCAACCTGCGGGACGTGACCCTGCGCGTGCTCGACGCGCTGCGAGAAGCGGACGCGATTGCCTGCGAGGACACGCGCCGCACACGCGTGTTGCTCGACCGCTACGAGATCGCGGGGACGCTCGTCAGCTATCACGAGCACAACGAGCGCGAGCGCGCCATGGAGTTGGCGGGGCGTATCGAACGGGGCGCCGTTGTCGCGCTCGTCTCCGACGCCGGGATGCCGCTCGTGTCAGACCCCGGGTATGCGCTCGTGCGGGCGTGCCTCTCCGCCCGCGTGCCGATCGAAGTGCTCCCAGGACCAAGCAGCGTGGTCGCGGCGGTGGTCGCCGCGGGTCTGCCCGCCGAGCGGTGGCGCTTCGTCGGATTCCTGCCGCGCAAGCGGGCCGAGCTGGAGCGGATGCTGGGGGGGAGCCCGGAAACGCTCGTGGCCTTCGAGTCGCCCGGGCGCCTCCCCGCGACGCTCGACCTGCTCGCCGCGCTCGACGCCGAGCGTCCGGTCGCCGTCTGCCGGGAGCTCACCAAGCTGCACGAGGAAGTCCGCCGCGCGTCCGCCGCCGCCCTCGCCGCACACTACCGCGAGCATCCGCGCCGAGGGGAGATCGTGCTCGTGGTGGGAGCCGCCCCACCTGGCAGTGCCGATCGCGAGCGGGCGCTCACGGCGCTGCGTGCGCTCGTCGATGCCGGAGCGCGTGCACGGCCGGCGGCCGGTGTCGTCGCCAGGCTCGCGGGGGTGAGCGCCAACGAGCTGTACCGGGAGCTGACGGGCTCCTGAGGTTCGGTGCGCCGCGTGCCATCGCGGTGCGCCAGTAGCCTGGAACGACCATGTCGTTCTACGTGACCACGCCGATCTACTACGTCAACGCGGCGCCGCACCTGGGCCACGCGTATACGACGATCGCCGCGGACGTGCTGGCGCGCCACCATCGCCAGCGCGAGGAGGACGTGCTCTTCCTGACCGGCACCGACGAGCACGG
>DASUDH010000139.1:0-4171 GCA_036275675.1 Solirubrobacteraceae bacterium
CGGCCACCACGGACCAGCTCAACGGCCTCACGGCGAAACTCCTCGGGATACGGCGGACGCGATCTCGGCATGACCAGCACCATCCTTTCGCAGGCCAGCCGCTCAAGCGATCCTCACTCTGCCAAACCGGGGGAAGACCACTCTGGCGTCTTGACGCTTGACCAATCGAAGCTTTCTCCACGCTGACGCAGCACCGCTCGTATGCTCTCGTCACATGCCGCTCCATCAAGTCCTGCTTCGTAGCAATCATGGACAGATATGCCGAGTCTCTGGGCGGTCGCATACTCAGTCGTTAGGTCGGTGTCAAACATCGCGGGGTCGTCGGTCGAAAGTGAGCATTTCACGCCTCCAGCGACGAGGACCGGCAGCGAATGCTTCTCTAGACTCGCCACAACGCCGGTACGCAGGTTGGAGATTAGGCAGACATCAAGCACGGTGCCGCGATCGGCCAACTCACGCACCATCCCTGGATCGTCAACCGCACGAATGCCATGACGGATGCGATGTGCGCCGAGCGCCTCGAGGGCTCCGCGGATGGACTTCACGCCTGCGGTCTCTCCGGCATGCGGCACCGAGGCGAGCCCGCCATCTCGCGCAAGCAAGAATGCCTCGGTGTAGAGCTCCGGTGGGAACTCACTCTCCAAACCTCCAAGGCCAAGCCCGACCACTCCGCGATCGCGGTACTTCACGGCATAGCGTGCGGTCTGAAGCGCAGCGTCTACGGGAAAGCCACGCGAGATATCTGGTGTGAGACATACCTCCACGCCGCAATCTTCTCTCGCCTGCTGTGCACCATCGCAGTAACCTTCGAAGACAACATCCCACCCGACTCCCCGTGAGACCGGTCCCGCCGGCGCGAAGATGCCCTCTACATACAGTGCGCCATGGTTGGCGGCCTCGCGCGCGTAGTCGAACACAACTTGGCGAAAGTCGTCCGCTGTCCGCAGCACGTTCGTGGTCAGCATCCAAACCTCGATGAAGTGCGCGAAGTCACGGAAGCGATACAAGTCACGCAAGCCTTCGACACTAGTGACAGGTAGTGCAACGTCGTTGCGGCGTGCGATCTGGAGCAGTGTCTTGGGACGTACTGTGCCCTCTAGATGCACGTGCAACTCGATCTTGGGAAAAGGCAACAGTGGCTCCTCGAAGTACTAATTTGGGCGTCGGCAACCGTCGACCGGCAGAAGGCGCCCACTCGGCGCAGACCCTTATAAGCTAATCACCGAGATCGCCGCGGTCAGACTTCTGGCCATACAGGAAGGACTTGACCAGCAGGGACGGCATCTGAGTACCGAACCCATATTACTTGCTCCCGATCACAGACGCGATCCCAACTCGGTTGGTTCGCATTGACTCCGCTTCATGGAGCCAGCCGGGATCGAACCGGCGACCTCCTGCTTGCAAAGCAGGCGCTCTCCCAGCTGAGCTATGGCCCCTCACCCCCGAGTGTAGGGCAACGATCGCTGCTCAGATCGCCTGAGATCCCCGTCTCCAGGCGCCTCTATGCTCCGACAGCCATCTACTCGTTGAAGTCGAAGTCGCGCGGCGGCCGCTGCTCGAACCAGAGTCGCTCCTGCTCGGGCGTGTCGCGCAGAAAGTCGGGAGTCTCCTCGAGCACATCCTCGACACGCTCGTTCTCGTCGTGGTTGTCGTCCACGCGGGAGTCGGCCTCACCCTCCATCCCCGCGCCGTCGACGGGCTCATCGGGATGATCGCCTGGCATCTCCCACTCGAGCGACTCCTCGGCGCCCGCCTGCTTATGTGCAGCGCTACCGGTAGGCGCCCCGCGCTCATCACCCATAGCTTCCGGATCGTGTCCGGCATCTGTCCCCGTGGCAAGCTCCGCGTCCATGTTGATCTCGACCGTCTCCTGGCCGACTACTGAGGAGTCAGTGGGTGGAGCCCACTCGGAGTCGGGGGAAACCGACCTGTCGGCATCTGAGGGCAATTGCGTCTCGGTGTCCTCTTGTCCGCCGTGCTCCGATCCGTCTTCCCGGCGTACCGGTCCTAGAGCGTCGTGCTCCTCCCGGGCCACTTCACCCGGATCAGCTCCTCTAAGACGCTTGAGCTCCAAGTGCTCGCGGATGGCGTCATTGAGCAATCCCATTGCGCCCCAAACCATACTGCGCCCGTACGTTGGGTTGCTCGATGCGCACCTGTTCGTGGTCGTCCGGCACTCACGGGCACGACGTCCCATCGTGACCCCGTTGTAGCGAACACCTCCATTGGTCCCAGACCCTTCTACCACTACACTTCCCAGACCTCGCTCGCACATCGATGCGGGCATGCGGGGCTATAGCTCAGTTGGGAGAGCGCCTGGATCGCACCCAGGAGGTCGCCGGTTCGAGTCCGGCTAGCTCCATCGCCTTGAAGAAATCGAACCGCTCCGCTGCCGAGATCATGTTTGCGCTATGCCGGGTCGTGGCCAACACGCTCGACAGGCACAAGCTCACGACATGCTCGACCAGGCTGTTGTTGTCATCGACAGAGGCACCGACGTAGTTGCCGCCGCTACCCCTCGGCTGCGAGCTCTTCGAGCAGCGCCACCACCACGCGTTCGTCCAGCTGAGAGCCGCTCACGCGTCGCAGCTCGGCGCACGCCTCGGCGGTGGGACGCGCGCCCCGGTAGGGGCGGTCGGTGATGAGCGCGTCATAGGTGTCGCACGCAGCGATGATGCGCGCCGCCAGCGGTATCCGCTCGCCGGCGAGGCCTTCCGGATAGCCCGTCCCGTCGACGCGCTCGTGGCTAGCTCGAATGGCGGGGGCGAGGTGAGCAAACGCCTCGATGCGCTCGACGAGTTCCGCGCCGACGATCGTATGCCTACGCATGAGCGCCCACTCCTCATCGGTGAGCGGGCCTTGCTTGCCGAGAATCTCGCTTGGCACGGCGATCTTGCCCACATCGTGGAGCATCGCCGCGTAGTGCACTTCGCGTGCCTGCCTGGGATCGAGACCCATGCGCAGTGCGACACGCTCAGCCAAGCTCGCGACGTCGCTGCCATGGCAGGCCGTGTAATCGTCCTTGGCCTCGACAGTGCTCGTAATGATCGCGAGCGTCGTTGTGAACGCTTGCTCTATCTCGGCGATCAACCCCACTCTGTGCAACGCCGAGCCAAGGCTCGCGGCGACCGCTTCGACGAGTACCGCATCGGCCTCGCTCAACGCTCCCGGTTCGACCGCCTCGATGTTCAGGACCCCCCATATGCTCCCGTCGAGCACAATCGCGACGCTCAGCTCCGAGCGCGGGTCAGTTTTGGAGTCTCGCACGATGTAGTCCGGGTCCTCGCGCGTGTCCACCACCAGAGCCGTAACTCCTGAGCGCGCCACGCGCCCATTGACCCCTTCGTCCACCGATTGCTCCACGAGCAGGAACTCCGTCATCACCTCCGCCAGCGGTCCGCGCCCAGCCACCAGACGCAACACTCCGTCGTCGTCGAGGCGCTGGATTGCAGCAAGGTAAAACGCGAACGTCTCATGCAGCTCATCGACGACGAGCTGCACCATCTCCTGCGCATCGCGCGTCGCCGCCAGCCGAGCGGTCAGACGACTGGCTGTTCGCAGCTGGGAGCGCAGATATGCGAGCTCTCCCGCGGCTGCAACGCTCTGCACGCGCTCGTCGGCGCGATATCGACGCAGCGCCTCTGCCCGCCGTACGAGCTCGCGCCGGTCAGCTGCTCCGCGGGCCTTGACGGAAACGTCCTGCACGGCTGCGTCATCGACAGGAATGCGTCTGGGCTTGAATACCACAACAGACCGGTCCGGACGCTGCGTGTTCGGCCTCTGTTGCCAGCGCTTGGCGCAAAGCCTCGACCCGCGCTCGACGGTTTAGTCTTCGCCCGCTAGCGTCCACTGAACTTGTCTGTGCGCAAACCACGGGCGCGCCGACGCGGTAGGTGAGCAGGATTTCGCGGCGGCTGTTGATGCGCAGGTCGGCGATGAGGATGCGCAGCAGAGCCTTGGCCTGGTCGGTGTCTCCATTGGCGATGACGTCGGCGAGCTGGTCGGCGACGGCGTGGAGCGCGGCCGTGTCGGGCGTTGTGGGCGCCTCTGCGGCGAGTTCGCGTGCGAGTGCTTGGTCCTCTGGGCATGGAGGGCATCCAGGCGCGTGTCGAGGGCGGATAGGCGCTCCTTGAAGCGCGCGGGGTCGAGGTCGCCGTTCTCGAAGGCGTCC
>DASUDH010000140.1:0-4929 GCA_036275675.1 Solirubrobacteraceae bacterium
CTCGCAGAGAGCTACGAGAACGTCATCCTGGTTGGGGGATTCTCGAAGGCTTACTCATCCCTGCTGGCGTTCATCGCTTGCCCGACGGCGATCAAGCAGGTGCTCAAGACGGCAGCGCCGCCCTATCTGTACTCGGGACCCTCGCCGATCGCCTCCCTGGCCACGGTTCTGGAGGGTCTGAGGGTCAACGAGCAGCGGGGAGAGCATCTGCGCGCGGAGCTCCATCGCCTCACGGGGCGCGTGTTGAGCAAGGTGCGTGAGCTCGGCATCGCCACCCCCAACGAGTCCGGGCTGCCGATCGTGGAGGTACCGCTTGCCGACCCCGATGCGATCGACGAGGTCGGAGATCTCCTGTTCGACCGGGGGATCTACGTGACCGTCGCGGCCTACCCGCTCGTACCCCGCGATGAGGTCGGATTCCGCCTGCAGTTGACCGCTGCGAACACCGATGCCCAGGTCGATCACCTGAACATTGTGCTCGAGGAGGTCTCGGACCGCTTCCAACTCCGCTCAGCGCCGGTAGCGGCGGCGGACCTGGACCACGTATAGCGCACGCCGGAGGCCCCATGCTTGTTCAGACACCCACACCTAGGACCACGGGAGATCATCCAGGAGGTCCAGCTGAGGAGCCGAGCACCCTGCATCGGCGCGCGTGGTGGCTCTACCTCGCCGCGATGTCGCTCCTGACAACGGCATACCTCCTGGCGCACTTCTCGGGGCTGCACTGGCTCAACAGTGGCCCTGTCTACAACGTCATCAGCGGCTCGACCGTGGTGGCGCTCATCGTTGGCGCAAGGAAGAACTCCCAGGAGCGTCGCCTGCCCTGGTATCTGTTCGCGCTCGGGCAGGCGCTGTTCGTGACCGGCGATGTCCTGGCCTACAACTACGAACGCTTCTTCGGAACCGCGCTGCCCTTCCCGTCGGTCGCCGACCCGTTCTACCTGGGCTTCTATCCGCTGCTCGTGGCCGGCCTGCTCCTGTTGATCCACGAGCGCAACGAGACCCGTGACCGGGCCAGCCTGATTGACGCGCTCATCCTGACCGTGTCGGCGGCAGCCCTGTCTTGGGTCTACCTGATGGCGCCCTATGCCCATGACCGCACGCTGACGCTGCTTACCAAGCTGACCTCGATCGCCTATCCGATGATGGACATCCTGGTCCTTGGCGTGGTTCTCCGCCTGGCGGTCGGGAGCCGTCGCCGCGGGCCGGCATTCGGCTTCTTGATCTCCGGAACGGCGGTGCTGCTTATCACCGACGCGATCTACGGGTGGAAGCTGCTGCACGGCGGCTACACGACCGGCGGCGTCCTGGACGCAGGCTGGGCCGTGTTCTACATGCTGCTCGGCGCGGCGGCGCTTCACCCTTCCATGCGCGGGCTCTCCGAGCCGGCTCCCGACCCCGACGGTCGCCTGACCCGACGTCGCCTTGCGCTGCTCACCTGCGCCAGCCTCACCGCGCCGGCCGTGATAGTCGTGCGCGAAGCGCTTGGGCAGACGCTCGACCTGTATGTGCTGGCGGGCGCCTCCACGGTCCTCTTCGCACTCGTGATCATGCGCATGACCGGGATCGTCCACCAGCACGAGGAGGCGATACGCCGCGAGGCGGCGCTCAGGGTGGCCGGCGAGGAGCTCGTGACGGCCATCACCCGCGAGGAGATCTACTCGGCGGCGCTGCGGGCAACCCGCGCGGTGGTCGACCAGGACGTGACCGCGCGCCTGTACCTCCGCGAGGGCGGCCAGGACGGACTCATCGCTGTGGACAGCACCGATGGAGACGCGGCGAGCCTCCCCCCGCTGGGCCTGGACGAGCTGCCGGCGAGGGTGCGTGAGCGGCTGTTCGGGCATGGTGTCGTCACCCTGGACGGGAGGCCGGAAGGGACGGCGTGCCTGTCGCCGCTGCTCTCCCGTGAGGAGCTCAGGGGCGTGCTGATGGTGCTGCCGAGGCTGAGGCTCAGGCGAGCAGTGGAGGAGAGTCTCGCGACGCTCGCCGCCGAGGTGGCGCTCGCGCTCGAAAGCGCCGCGCTGACCGAGGAGGCCCTCCGCCAGCGCTCCGAGGCGCGACTCAGCTCGCTTATCAAGAACGCATCCGACGTGGTCTGCATCGTGGGACAGGACGCCGCCGTCAGCTACGTGAGTCCGTCGGTCGAGCGGATGTTCGGATATGTCCTGGGCGCCCTGCAGGACCGTAGTCTGCTCGACATCGTGCATCCCGGCGATGCGCACAAGGCGCTCGCGTTCATCGCGGCGATCGCGGCGCAGCCCGCCGATCGACCCTCGACGGCCGAGTTTCGCGTGCGCCACGTCGTGCACGGCTGGCGCGACGTCGAAGCCCTGGGAACGAACCTGCTCGAGGACCAGGCGATCCAGGGTCTGGTCCTCAACATCCGCGACATCAGCGAGCGCAAGGCCTTCGAGGCCGAGCTCGAGCATCAGGCGTTCCACGACACTCTCACGGACCTGCCCAACCGAGGACTGTTTCGCAACCGCGTCGAACACGCGCTGGCCAGCCAGCGCCGCGACGGCCTGCCGGTCGCCGTGCTGTTCCTCGACATCGATGACTTCAAGAACGTGAACGACAGCCTCGGGCACGTTGCGGGAGATAGGGTGTTGCAGGAGGTGGGGCGCCGACTGGAGGATTGCATGCGCCCGGTTGACACCGCCGCGCGTCTCGGTGGCGACGAGTTCGCGGTGCTGATCCAAGGCGCGGCGAGCGAGATGCACTCGATCGAGATCGCCCACCGGGTGATCGGCACGCTCGCCGTCCCCATGTCGCTCGATGACAGGCAGATCTCGATCCGGACCAGCATCGGGATCGCCTTCAGCGGCGAGGGCGCGCAAGCCCCGCGGGACGCCGACGAGCTGCTGCGTGACGCAGACGCGGCGATGTACATGGCTAAGGAACGCGGCCAGGGCGGCTATCAGATCTTCGAGCCCGAGATGCACGCGCAGGCGCTCGCCAGGCTCGAACTGAAGACCGATCTCGAGCGGGCGATGGTCGCGGGGGAGTTCACCCTGCGCTATCAGCCGATCATGGACCTGAGCAAGCTCGTGATGGCCGGCATGGAGGCGCTCGTTCGGTGGGAGCACCCTGTTCGCGGCACCGTCGCCCCCGCGGAGTTCATGTCGTTGGTGGAGGACACCGGTCTGATAGTGCCGATGGGACCCCACATCCTCAGGGAAGCGTGTGAGCAGGCCGCGCTTATGCAGCGTGAGTGTCCTCGCACCCCACCCCTCTCGATGTCGGTGAACGTCTCGGCTTTCCAGTTGCAGCGCCCTGAGTTCATCGATGAGGTGCGCAGCGCGCTGCGGGACGCGGAGATCCCGCCCAGCAGCCTGGTCCTGGAGCTGACGGAGAGCGTGATGATGCAGGACATGGAGCTGAGCATCATGCGCATGAAGGCGCTGCGCGCCCTCGGTGTTCGCTTGGCCATCGACGACTTCGGTACGGGCTACTCCTCGCTGAACTACATACGCCAGCTCCCGGTCGACATCCTGAAGATCGACAGGTCCTTCTTGGCGGACTCCAACCCACAGGTCTCCGAGCTGACCGCCGCGATAGTGCAACTGGCCCGGATCTTCAAGCTCCAGGCTGTCGCCGAGGGCATCGAGAACGAGGAGCAGCTGCGGCGCATGCGAGAGATGCGCTGCGACTTCGGTCAGGGCTTCCACTTCGCCAAGCCACTCTCCGGCGAGGAGATCCGGGCGATGGCTGCGCGCCAGTCACGGGTGAGCGTAGTCGGCGCTTCTGCGGCCGGGGCAGCCTTCGAATAGCCCCCTCCACATCGAGCTCGGGACCGTAGCGCTCAGTGCAGGGGCTGCGTCGATCGTGCGATCGCGATCATCTGCGCGTTTGACAGATCCTCGAGCAGCGTGTTGCTCACCCAGTAGATGATCTTGCCCGTGCGCCATCCGATGTCGTGGATGTGCGAGCCGTCGTCGACGATCAGGTAGGAGCGTCCGCCGATCTTCTGGACGTGGGCGTGAGCGAACAGGGGGATGTTCACCCAGTCCATGCCCTCGACGTCGTAATAGCCGCCGAGCCCGTTCTGCTGCCACACGGCCACATAGGCGTGATGGCGGTGCCTGTGCTGGTCTTCGAGCGTGTAAGTGTGCACCTGCTGCGGCGTCGCCGCGCCCGTCTGCACGGAGGGATACTCGAGCGGGAACGGCAGCCCCGGCGCGGCCGTGAGAGCCATCGCCTTACCCGAGGTCGAAACGGGGTAGAGGTTCAGCGAGGCGCTCGATGAGCGCTGCGAGCCATGGCCGCTGTGAGAGTGGCTCTGGGATGAGGAGGGCAGCTTCAGCTGTTCGTGGCCGTGCAAGAATTCCCTGACGGTCGCTTTGATGAGCGCGGGCGAGGTGGTCACGTAGCTTTCCCCGCCGATCATCGTGTTCGCGCTGTCCACCTGGAACTTGACCTGGCGCAGCGGTTTCTGCTGGGAGAACGCGACGAGCTTGGCGAGTTCGATCAGCTGACTCGCCGAGGAGTGGAAGGTGCTTGTGATCGCTTTGCCCACCGCCTTGGACACCGTGTCGATCTCGTTCACGAGGTCGCCGACCGGCACCTGCTCGCGCAGGTCGCGGATGAAGTCCTGCTGGCGCGCCACCCTGACGAAGTCAGAGTCGGTGTGGCGGTAGCGCACGTAGCTGAGCGCGTTCTCGTAGCAGAGCTTCTGGTAGCCGGGCTGCAGGTTGATCGCGGAGTAGTTGGTTTCCGCGCTCCCGTTGGGTTCGTTGAAGTAGCGGTGGTCAACGTTCACGTACACGCATCCGAGTGTGTCCACCACGTCGATGAAGCCCTTGAACGTCACGTCGATGACGTCGTTGAGCTTGATGTGGAGCAGACGCTCGATTGTTTCGGCCGTCAGTTCGGCGCCGCGATCGCTGCCGCCGAGCGTGCTCCCGAGCGTGTACGCCGCGTTGACCTTGC
>DASUDH010000141.1:0-4723 GCA_036275675.1 Solirubrobacteraceae bacterium
GCTCCCTCAGCGTCCCATGCGCGCGGGGGACGTGCTCGTCGTGTCTGTCGACGGCTCCCCCGCGTCGCTGCGAGGGGTCGAGCGGATCGTCTCGTGGCTGCGCTCCGGCGGGCTGTCCGTCGAGCCGCTCGGCTCGCTCACCGGCTCGACCTCCATCAAGGGGGCACCGACCTCGACGAGGTTGGTCAAGAGCGGCGAACGCGCCAGTGCGGCCGCGCCGACGACGAGCACCGTCAGCGAGATCACGAGCGGCACCCCGCCGAGCGGGGTCGAGCCGAAGGTTTCGCCGAGCAGCAGCGGCGCGAGCACCACCGGCACGACCGTCTGAGTCACGAACACCACCGGCGCCACGAGGATCGCCGGGCGCATCTGCAGGGCGCTCATCTCGCTGAGGGCGCCCACCGCGGAGGCCCCAGCCGTCGAGATGCCCCAGGCGGCCGCGAGCGCGAGACTCCCGTGCGCGAGGTCGTCGGAGGCGAGCTTCGTGGCGACGCCGCTCCACGCGAACCCGAGCCCCGCTCCGATCATCGTCAGCGACGCGGCCGGTCGGC
Source organism: Solirubrobacteraceae bacterium (assembly GCA_036275675.1). Lineage (GTDB taxonomy): Bacteria > Actinomycetota > Thermoleophilia > Solirubrobacterales > Solirubrobacteraceae > Palsa-744. Next base: position 552 of record DASUDH010000141.1, read on the forward strand.
GCACGAGGCTGACCACATAGGGAAGCAATGCAAGCAGGGCGAGCCCCACGAGCACGAGCGTGACGGTCGCGTTGCTCGTGTGCGTCGTCGTGCGCCCCGGCGCCGTCAGCGCCGTGCCCGTCACGCCGAGCACGATCGCCCACATCGCGACGTGCTCGCGCCGTCCGGCGTGCTCGCCGAGCATGCGCTGGCCGAAGAACAGCAGCACGAGCAGGCCAACCGCCAGCGTAGGTTGAACCACCACCAGCGGCGCCAGCAGCAGCGCCACCACCTGCAGCGGCCAGCCGAGCATCGACAGGCCGGTCCCTGCCAGCCAGCGCCCCTGTCCCAGCAGGTTGAAGGCGAGCGCGGGACGCAGGTGCTCGGAGTGGGGGGTCCGCTTGGCGTCCATCGCCTGCAGCGCGACCCCTAGGCTGTAGAGCGTCGAAGCGCCCACCGCCGCCACGATTCCCAGGATGAGATCGACCATGTACGCCAACGATCATCGCAGCCCCGCCAGTCCACTTGCCGGCGCGCTGGCGGGTGTGGCGATGGCCGGCTACCTGCTGCCGGCGCTCGCCGGGTCGTGGCCCGTGGGCTTCCCGCGCTCGCCGACGCCTATATGGCCCTCGCTGCGCCGCTCGCTCGGAGTCGAGGATCGCACGGCGTCGGGCAGCGGCTGGGCGCTCACGTTCGACGACGGTCCGCACGCCCAGGGAACGCCCGCCGTGCTCGACGTGCTCGCCGGCCGCCGGGTGCAAGCGACGTTCTTCCTCGTCGGCGAGCAGGTCCTGCGCAATCCGGCGGTTTCGCGAGAGATCGTGGCGGCTGGGCATGGGATCGGGTTGCACTGTCACCGACACCGCAACCTGCTGCGCCTCGCGCCATGGCAGGTCCGCGAGGACGTGGCGCGCGCGCAGGCGGCGATCGAGGACGCCACCGGGATCTCACCCGCGCTTTACCGCCCGCCCTACGGCGTGCTCAACGCCACCGCCCTGCGTCTCGCCCGCCGCGACGGCCGGCGCACGCTCCTGTGGACCCACTGGGGCCGTGACTGGGAGGCGCGCGCCACCCCGGAGTCGATCGCCGCTCGCGTCACCGCGGGCGCGGAAGAGGGGTCGGTGCTGCTGCTCCACGACGCCGACGACTACAGCGCGCCGGGCTCGTGGCGGCGCACGGCGCTCGCGCTGCCGCGCGTGCTCGACACGCTCGCCGAGCGCGGCATCGAAGCGGTCCTGCCCTAAAGGCGTCCACCGGGTACGCAAAGCGAGCGCCCAGGGCGCCCGCTTGCGTATCACTGCTCGGGCTCACCGCTGGATAACATCGCTCGCTTGGCTGGTTCGAGCACATCCGAGCAGTCGCGGCACGCCCGCTGGTGGGCCGAGTTGCTCGTGATCGCATGGCTTGCGTGGCTATACGACGCGGTCACGAATCTCGCTCCCGCGCGCGAAGCGGTCGCGCTCGCTCATGGCCGCGACATCCTCGGCTTCGAGCAGTCGCTGCGCATCGCGCCCGAGCTCTCGTTGAACCACTGGCTCGCCGGCCATCACACGCTCGGGGCGATCTCCTCCTACTACTACGACAACACCCACTTCATCGTCACGCTCGGACTGCTCGGCTGGCTGTGGTGGCGGCGCGCTGACATCTACCGGCCGTTGCGCAACTCGTTGGTGGCGATCAACCTGCTCGGGCTGGTCGTGTTCTGGCGTTATCCGGTGGCCCCGCCGCGGATGCTCACGGCGAATGGCTTCACCGATGTGGTGGCCTCGACCCATGCGATCGGCCAATGGCACACGGGCAGCCTTGCGACCGAGGCCAACCAGTTCGGGGCGATGCCCTCGCTGCACATCGCCTGGGCGGTGTGGTGCACGCTCGTGCTCTGGCGGCTCTCCGCGCGCGTGTGGGCGCGCGCGCTCGCGCTGATCTATCCGTGCCTGACCACGTTCGCGGTGCTGGCCACCGGCAACCACTACCTGCTCGACGTGTTCGCCGGCGTGGCGACGTTCGCCGTGGCGATCGCGCTCGTGCGCTGCGCGTCCGTGGCGCATGTCACAAAGTTGTTACTAAGTCGCAGAACCGGTAGACTCGCCCCGGCTTCTGAAGACGCGCTCTGAGGGGAGTCACGGGTCCGCCGCGACAGGTGAGCGGGCTTTCGCGTCTGTAGGGTGCCTCACACCATGCCAAGTCTCGCTGCCACCAAACGCTTTGCCGCGCAGGGATGACCGTCCTGCGCTACATCGACGTGTGCCTCGTGCTGATCACCGCCCCCTTCGTCGTTGTCGCGGGGATGCCGCTCGTCGGCTACCTGATCGGCGCTGCGGCCTGGCTCTCGACACGCCTTGCCGCGGAGGCGTTGCATGCGCGGGCGCTGCGCTCGCCCGATCCGCGCGTCAAAGCCGCTCTGCACGTGGGCGCGATGCTGGGGCGCGTGTGGATCGTCGCGCTGGGAGTGATCGCGGCGCGCTACGCCGGTGGGACCGCTGACGGCATCACCGCCGCTGTCGTTGTGCTCGCGGCGTTCACGGTCTATCTGTTCGTCACGATCGCGCTCCGCGGCGGGCCCGTGCCCCCGAGAACGACATGAGCACCAAGCGCAAGGTCCTGCTCGGCATCGGGGTCTGGCTCACCGGGACCGTTGTGATGGTCGTAGTCTTTGGCTCCAGCGGAAAGAACGCCTCGTTCCTGCCGCAGAACGAGTTCAAGCTCGATCCGTGGATCCCGATCAAGGTCGCGGGGATCGACGTCTCGATAACGAAGGCGGTGCTCTACGTGGTGCTCGCGGCGCTCTTTACCTGCGTGACGATGATCTACATCGCGCGCCGCATGCAGCAGCGCCCGAACAAGGTGCAGACCGCCGTCGAGGTGCTGTTCAACCTGATGCGCGACAACATCACGCGCGGGAACATGGACGACGAGATGGCGCGCAAGTGGTTTCCGTTCGTCGGTGCGCTGTTCCTGTTCATCATGTTCTCCAATCTGATCGGCTACATCCCGCTGCCGACCAGCACGGAGCACGAGATCACGGTGTTCGGCCTGCACGTTCCGGCTTTCGCGCTGTACTCGGCGACCGCGAACCTCTCGATCCCGCTTGTGCTGGCGTTGATCGTGTTCGTCTCCTACACGGCTGAGGGCGTCCGCAAGAAGGGTCCGCTCGGCTACCTGAAGGGTCTGATTCCGGCCGGCGTGCACGGTGCGATGGCCGGCATGATCTTCGCGCTGGAGCTGCTCTCCCAATTCATGCGGCTGATCTCGCTCTCCGTGCGTCTGTTCGCGAACATCCTTGCCGGCCACCTGATGATCCTCTTCTTCGGCGGCGCGCTCGCGGTGCTGCTCGGTGTCGCGGCGATCGCCTGGTTCACGCTGCCGCTGGCGATCGCGATCTTCATGTTCGAGGCCGTGCTCATCGCCGGTCTGCAAGCGTTCATCTTTGCCACCCTGACTGCCATCTACCTCGGCGGCGCGGTCGCCGACCACCACTAAAGGAGTCAACCGACGTGCTCACAGCTCTCATCACCGTCTTCGCGGTATCCGAAGAAATCGCCAAGGCGGGCAAGTCGATCGGCCTCGGCGTTGGCGGAGGCCTTGGTGCCGTGGGCGCCGGCGTCGGCATCGGCCTCGTGTGGGGCAAGGTGATCGAAGGCCTCACGCGCCAGCCCGAGATGCGTGAGGAGATCACCTCGCTGCAATGGCTCGGCTTCGCGCTGACCGAGGCGTGCTTCTTCTACGGCCTCGTCGCCGGCCTGCTCGCGGCGTTCATCGTCTGATGCACGGCATCCTCGCCTCCAGCGGCAGCAGCTTCCTGGTGCAGCCGGGCATCGGCCTGATGCTGTGGGTGCTGGTCGTATTCGGCGTCTCGATGTGGCTGCTCGCAAAGTTCGTCTTCCCGCGCATCAGCGAAGCCCTGGAGAAGCGCCAGAAAGCGATCGAAGACTCGATCGACTCAGCCCAGCGCACGCGCGAGGAAGCCGAGAAGCTGCTGGCCGAATACCGCGAGCGCCTGCACGAGGCGCGCGCGCAGTCCGATGAGATCGTGCAGCGCGCGCGTCAGGCCGCCGAGACGCACGAGCGCGAGTCCAAGGAGCACACGCGCGAGCTGGCGTCCGAGGCTTCGGCCCGTGCTGCCCGCGACATCGAGGCGGCCACCGCGCGCGCACTTCAGGAGCTGCGCAAGGAGGTCGCCGACCTGACGGTGC
>DASUDH010000142.1:0-2774 GCA_036275675.1 Solirubrobacteraceae bacterium
CACGGGCAGGCACAGCGTCGCCGGCTTCTTCGAATAGCAGGAGCTCCAACTGGCTGGCGTGCCGGGAGTAGACGCAGAAGTTGACACCGCCCTCGACGATGGTAGCGCCGAGCGGGAAACTACGGCCGGACGCGATCCCGCTCCTCACGAGCTGCTCATCCGCGTGCCGGCTCAGCATGCATGCACGCCAGCGTATGCTGCGCGATCATCAATTCCTCGTTCGTCGGGATCACCCAGACCGAGACCCGGCTGTCGTCGCTGCTGATGCGTGGCCCACCGCCGAGATTGGCCTCGCGGTCGAGGCGAACACCGAGCCACCCCGCGCTCTCACACACGCGCGCCCTGACTGAAGCGGCGTGCTCGCCGATGCCGGCGGTGAACACGAGGACGTCGAGCCCCCCAAGGGCGGCCGCGAGCGACCCGAGCTCCCGGCCGATGCGGTACACGAAGAGGTCGATGGCCTCGGCCGCGTGGGGAGAGTCGTTCTTCAGCAGGTTGCGCATATCGTTGCTGATGCCCGACACCCCGAAGAGTCCGGACCGATGGTAGAGAACGTCGGTGACGTCGTCGACACTCATCCCGCGTTCGGTGAGCAAATAGAGGATGACACCGGGGTCGATCGCCCCGCAGCGTGTCCCCATCGGCAGGCCTTCCACCGCCGTGAACCCCATTGTCGTCGCGACGCTCTTCCCGTCCCGCATGGCGCACATGCTGCAGCCGTTCCCGAGGTGCGCCGCCACGACCCGCGCGCTCGCACCCTCACCGACGATGCCGGGCAGGACGCTCGCGATGTACTCGTACGAGAGGCCGTGGAACCCGTACCGCTTGATGCCCGTCGCGGACAGTTCCCGCGGCAACGCATAGAGCTGCGCCACGGGCGATTGCGTGCGATGGAACGCGGTATCGAAGCACGCCACCTGTGATACGTGGGGGACAATGCGACTGACGGCCCGGATCGCAGCCAGGTTATGTGGCTGGTGCAGCGGCGCCAGCGGTACGAGCTTGTCCAGCCCCGCGAGGATCGCGCCATCGACGACCACCGGCGCCGCAAATCGCTCTCCTCCATGCACGACCCGATGGCCCACCGCGACAATGCGCAGCTCATCCGAGTGTCCCGCGATCCAGCCGAGCAGCACCGAGAGTACAGCGTCATGGTCTCGAGCACTCCCCCATCGCAGCGTCGCCGATTGATCGACCACGCGCTTCCCGTCGGCATCAGCCACGACGAACCGCGGGTCCGATCCGATTCCGTCGACTTCGCCGTGATATCGCAACCGGAGGACGGGCCCGCGCTCGGCGACGGCGAACATCGAGAATTTGATGCTCGACGATCCCGCGTTGAGGACGAGGACGATGTCAGTCACGGCGCTGCTATACCCCCGGCGCGCGGCGACGAGAGCGAACCACCCTGCAATCTGTTCATCACTCTTTCTCGCGCTCTACCAGCCCCCGCCCAGAGCCTTGTACACCTGGACCACCGCCGTGAGCTGGTCGCGGGTGCTCGAGGCCAGGTCCAGCTCGGCACGGAAGAGCTGGCGCTCCTGATCGAGGACGTCGAGGTAGGTGGACAGCCCACGGTCGTAGCGGAGGTTGGCAAGGTAGAGGGCCTGTCGGGTGGCGGCCACGCGCGCCTCTTGCTCGGCGCGGATCTCGCGCATCTTCTGGTGGAACACCAGGGCGTCGGCCACCTCGCGAAACGCTTGCTCGATCGTCCGACGGTACTGCGCGAGCGCCTGCTGCTGGCGCGCTTCGCTCGCCTTGACCGTGCCGCTGATCCTCCCGGCCGTGAAGATGGGCACGGTCATGGTGGGCCCGATGTCCCACACGCGCGACGCCCCCTTGAACAGGCTCGACATGGACACGCTCTCCAGACCGAAGAGGCCGGTGATGGAGATTCGGGGAAAGTACGCCGCCTTTGCCTCTCCGATCCGGGCGTTGGCAGCAATCATCGTCTGCTCGGCCTGCCGGATGTCAGGGCGACGTTCGAGCAGGGCCGAGGGAAGGCCCGCCGGCACCTCGGGCGGCACCCGCTGGCCGTCGAGGACTGCCCCGCGAGGGATCGGCCCGGGATTTCGCCCCACCAGGAAGTTCAAGGCATTCTCGGTCTGGGCGATGCGGCGCTCGACATCGGGAAGGGTGGCCGCCGCGACCGCCACCTCGGCCGCCGCGCGCTGAACGTCGAGCTGAGTGGACAGTCCGCGCTCGGCGCGCTGGCGCTGAAGGTCGAGCGACGCCCGGCGCGTCTGGAGCGTGCTCCGGGCGATCTCCAGCTCGCGGTCCAGCTCGAGAAGGTCGAAGTAGGTTCGCGCGAGATCGGCGACCAGCGTGATGAGGACGGAGCGCCAGCTGTCCTCGCTCGCGAACAGCTCCGCGCGCGCCGCCTCGGTGGCTCTCCGCAGGCGACCCCACAGGTCCAGCTCGAACGTGAGGTCTACCTGGGTCTGGTAAACGTCACCAGTGGGTGCCTCCACTTCGGCTCCGGGCGCCCTCGGAAGGCTCCTGAGGAACAGGCTGTTCTTCGAGTTCGGGCGGGTGTAGTCATAGCTCGCCCCGGCGTCGAGCTGCGGGAACAGGGCGGCGCGGGCAACGCCCAGCTGGGCGCGGGCCTCGAAGACACGCGCCACGGCCACCTGGACGTCCCGGTTCGCCGCGACTCCGGTCCGGATCAGTTCCTGGAGGGCCGAATCGTTGAAGACCTCCCACCACGCGAGGTCCGCGAGCGAGCTCGGCTGTGCCGGGCCCGTGCGCCAGTCCGCCGGCATCGTGAGGTCGGG
>DASUDH010000143.1:0-2215 GCA_036275675.1 Solirubrobacteraceae bacterium
ACCGGACAGGTGATCGGCCGCCTGCACAACCGCCACCGCGCGGTCGAGTTCCTGAAGTTCCTCAAGACGATCGACGGTGAGGTTCCCGCGCACCTCGACGTGCACATCGTGCTCGACAACGCCTCCAGCCACAAGACCCCCTCTGTGTCACCGTCGTTTGTGCGGCCGGTGACGTCCGACCGGGCTGGTAGGTCCTTCGGCCGGCGACGAGCTGACTCTAAGACCCGCTGTCGACCGGGCTGAGGGCCCTTGGTCTGACTGGCCCTTGTTATGTCGCTCGCCGCCGGCCGAGGATCACCGGCGTGACTTGATAGGAGCCTGGCAGAGCTGCCCCGACAGAGGTCTGTCCGCCGGAGATCCGCTTCATCAGTGGGTCAACCGAATGAAGGGACGGTGTACATGATCGTGATTGGGGTCGACACGCACAAGCACAGCCATGCGTTATCTGCGGTCGACGAGGGAACCGGTCGCGTGCGCGGGAGCCGTGAGATTAGGGCCGATGAGCCCGGGCATCTGGCGGCGGTTCGCTGGGCGCGAGGGCTGGACGATGAGCGGGTGTGGGCGATCGAGGACTGCCGGCATGTCTCGCGCCGCCTGGAGCAGGCGCTGTTGGCGGCCGGCGAGCGGGTCGTCAGGGTGGCGCCGAAGATGATGGGAGCTTCGCGCCGTGGCGAGCGCGAACGCGGAAAGTCCGACGAGATCGACGCGCAGGCGGTCGCCAGGGCGGTCGTCAAGGACGGAGTGGAGTCCTTCCCGGCGGCCTACCTGGACGAGCGGGCGATGGAGATCCGCTTGCTGTTCGACCACCGCGAGGACCTGGTCAAGGAACGCACCCGCGCCCAGAATCGCCTGCGGTGGCACCTGCTTGAGCTGTGTCCCGAGGTCGAGCGCAAGCTCGCGGGCGGCTCGCTGTCTCAGCTCGGTCCGCTGGAGCGCCTTGACCGCAAGCTGCGGCGGCTCGGTCACAGCACGCGGCTGCGAGTCGCGCGTGAGGAGCTCGCCCACATCCGGGCGCTTACCCGCCAGGCCGATGGGCTCGAGGCGGAGCTGGCGGAGCTGATCCGTGCCTACCGGCCGAAGCTGCTCGAAGAACAAGGCTGCGGCGCGCTGACCGCTGCGTTGCTCATCGGCCGCACCGCCGGCGCCGAGCGCTTCTCATCTGACGCGTGTTTCGGGCGCCAGGCCGGCGCCGCGCCTGTCCCCTGCTCTTCGGGGCAGCGCACCCAGCATCGGCTCGACCGCGGCGGCGACCGCCAGCTCAACCGGGCGCTGCACACGATCGCGATCACCCGCGCCAGCCACGACCCCGCCACCCGCGAGTACCTCGAGCGCAAGCGCGCCGAGGGCAAGACCAACAAGGGCGCGCTGCGCTGTCTCAAGCGCTACCTCGCGCGCCGCTTCTGGCGGCTCCTCGCAGAGCCGCCGCTCGGAACCGGACAAGCCGCCGCGGGCCAGCAGCCGCTCGAGCCCGAACCGATCGCAGCGATCACGGAACGCCCAGCTCCCCGACGCGGTGTCGACCACACGATCACCGGGCCGATCCCGATGGTGTGCATCACCTAGCCGCGTGCGACGTGTCGCGCGACACGTCGCAGGTTGGAATGTGCACGCTGATGTTGCGGCCGTCGAGCTGCCGCCTCAAACCTCTCGGGCCAGTGCAAGACGTGGGAATGGTGCACAAAGCCTCCACGGCGATCCGACCGCCCGCGTGAAGACGATTGCGACATGTCGCGCGACATGTCGCTGGTAGCTGGGTTGACCGCCCCAAGGTTTCGTCCAAGACGCGCGCTACTGCCGGCAAACGCTGCCCGACACGTCCACGGGCTCGCCGCGCCCGGCTCGCGCTCGGGCACGCGAGGGTTGAGGTCCATCAAGCGGGCGCGTACACAATGGAGATCCCAGCGGGCGACGTGTCGCGCGACACGTCGCCGCCCTTGTCACCGACACACGAGTTCGACGAGCGGGAACCTCCTACGCCCGATCGACGCCTTGCTCGCCCGTCCAGCCCCGGCAGCCATCAACTCCGGAACCGACAAATCCCGCAAATAGCGAACCTCGCTTGACATAGGAGTAACAAGGTCAAGCGCTGGCTCGCCCAGCACCCCCGGTTCATCCTGCACTTCACACCCACCGGCAGCTCCTGGCTGAACCTCGTTGAGCGCTGGTTCGGCGAGCTGACCACCAAGCTGCTCCGCCGCGGCGCGCACCGCACCGT
>DASUDH010000144.1:0-8615 GCA_036275675.1 Solirubrobacteraceae bacterium
GAGTGACCGCCAGCGGCCATGGCGCGGTCTTCGAGCTCGTCGCCCCGCCGATCCTGCACGGATCGGGCATCTGCCTGCCGAACGCCTCCGAATGCCAGACGATCGATCTCGAAGTCGGGCACACCGAGGAACTGGAATACGTCGAAGCGAACGGCCAGGTCGTCGTCTACGAACTGAAGGTCGTGAGCATCACCAAGAAGAGCGGTGGCGCGAGCGCAGCCCGGGTGAAGCGCGGTGCGAAGGCGGCGTTGGCAGTGCGCAAGGCGAGGGCGGAGCAGGCGATTGGCAGGGCGAGCGCCGTGCGATCCTGGCCCGACGCGCATACGGCACACGCGGCCGCATAGCGCGCGCAGCGCGAGCACAGCGCAGGAGAGGGCTCCTCAGCAAATAAGCTACGGCGGAGATGACGCTCCGCATGATCACAGCCGGCGAGTCCCACGGGCCCGGCCTGACGTGCCTGCTCGAGGGGCTGCCCGCCGGCCTTCGGCTGCGTCCCGAGGACCTCAACCAGGACATGGCGCGCCGCCAGCTCGGTCACGGCCGCGGCGGGCGCATGAAGATCGAGAAGGACACGGCCCGCGTCACGGGCGGCGTCAGGCACGGGCTCACGCTGGGCGGTCCCGTGGCCCTGCAGGTGGAGAACCGCGACTACGCCAACTGGGAAGAGCGCATGTCGCCGTGGCCTGTCGACGTGGAGCCGGCCGAGGTTCATCTGCCGCGTCCCGGCCACGCCGACCTCGTGGGGACGCAGAAGTACAAGCAGACCGATGTGCGCAACATCCTCGAGCGGGCCTCCGCCCGCGAGACCGCCGCGCGTGTCGCCGGCGGCGCGCTCTGCAAGGCGTTCCTCGCCGCGCTCGGGGTGCAGGTGCGCTCGCACGTCATCCAGATCGCCTCGGTTCATGCGCCCGAGCGCGAGCGGGCGCTCACGCTCGCCGACTTCGACGACGTGGATAGCTCGCCCGTGCGCAGCCTCGACGCCGGCAGCGGGCGGGCGATGGTCGCCGAGATCGACGCACTGCGCAAGGCCAACGAGTCGCTCGGCGGCGTGTTCGAGGTACAGGCGTTCGGGCTCGTCCCCGGTCTCGGCTCGCACGTCTCGTGGGAGGAGCGCCTCGACGGCCGTCTCGCGATGGGGGTGCTCTCGATCCAGGCGATGAAGGGCGTCTCGATCGGCGACGGCTTCGCGATCGCGGGCGTTCCAGGCTCTCAGGCGCACGACGAGATCTTCCACTCCGAGCAGCGCGGCTACTACCGCGAGACAAACCGCTCAGGGGGGCTGGAGGGTGGTATGACCACGGGTGAGCCGCTGATCGTGCGCGGCGCCATGAAGCCCCTGCCGACCCTCACCAAGCCGCTGCGCTCAGTCGACATCTCCACACACGAGCCCGCCGAGGCGTTGCGCGAGCGCACCGACTCGTGCACGGTGCCCGCGGCCGCGGTCGTCGGGGAGGCGATGGTCTCGCTCGTGCTCGCGGACGCCTACAGGCGCAAGTTCGGCGGCGACCACATCGACGACGTCCGCGAGACGGTGGACGCCTATTGCGAGCGGATCGGATGGTCATCGCCTTGACGGACGATCGGCGGGGCACGCGTCACGGGGGGCTCGCCCGATGACGCCCTTGGCCGCCGCGCCGAGCCGCGCGCTCGTCTTCATTGGCTTCATGGGCGCCGGCAAGACGACGACGGCCGCCCAGGTCGCCGCGGCGCTCGGCGTGCAGGCGCTCGACAGCGACCGGCTGCTGGAGGAGGCGCTCGGCCATTCGATCGCCGAGGAGTTCGAGCAACAGGGAGAGGAGTCGTTCAGGGCCGCCGAGGAGCGGCTCGCGTGCCGACTGCTGGCCAAGGCCGGTCCCGGTACGGTGGTCGCCCTGGGCGGCGGTAGCGTGCTCTCAGAGCGCGTGCGCGCCGCGCTCGAGCCCCATCTGACGGTGCTGCTCGACATCGACGCACAGGCGGCGTGGAGGCGTGCGGGGGCAGGCAGGGGTCGCAAGAGGCGTCCGCTCGCGGCCGATCGCGACGCGTTCGGCGAGTTGTACGCGAGCCGAGCGGCGCTCTACGAGCAGCTCGCCGATGCGATCCTGCCAGCGCTCGTTCCGCGCGTCGGTGTTCGCGCGCTGCCCGCTCTGCGCGCGCTCGCGGGCGCGCCGGCCGGCACACGACTGCTGTGGGCGAGCGCCGCCTCCGGCGAGTACCCCGTGCTCGTCGGACGCGGACTGCTGCGCCCCGAGCTGTGCTCCCAGCCGGGGATCTGGCCGTTTGACAGAGCGGTGTCGCGACCGTTCTGCGTATCCGATCGGAGTGTCGCCGCACTCTACGCCGAGCGCCTCGGTGGCGTGCAGGAGCTCGTGAAGATCGCGCCCGGCGAGCGCCACAAGACGCTCGCGAGCGCCGAGTCGGTGTGGAGCGCGCTCGTCGCCGCGGGGATGACGCGCGCCGACCATCTCGTGGCGCTCGGCGGCGGCGTCGTGGGCGACCTCGCCGGGTTCTGCGCCGCTACCTACCAGCGCGGGGTCCCGGTCGTGCATGTGCCGACCACGCTCCTCGCCCAGGTCGACTCCGCCTACGGGGGCAAGACCGGTGTCGACCTGCCGCTGGCGAAGAACTATATCGGCGCCTACCACCATCCCGCCGGGGTCTTGGTCGACCCGGACACGCTCGCGACGCTCCCCGCACCGGAGCTCGCCGCCGGCTATGTCGAGCTGCTCAAGACGGCCCTGATCGCCGGTGGCGAGCTGTGGGAGCGAGTGGCGGCCGACGAGCCACTCGACGAGCGTACGATTCTCGCCTGCGCTCGTACGAAGCTCGCCGTCGTCGCCGAGGACGAGCGCGATGCGGGCCGCCGCCAGGTCCTCAACCTCGGACACACGGTCGGACACGCGCTCGAGACGGTCACCCGCTATGAGCGCTATCGCCACGGTGAGGCGGTTGGGCTCGGGCTGCTCGCCGCTCTGCGCCTGTCGAACCTGCCCGAGCTTCGCGACAGGGTGCGCGAGCTGCTGTGGGCGCGCGGACTGCCGGTTCAGCTTGAAGGGGAGGATGTCGAGCAGATCCTGGCCGCGACCATGCGCGACAAGAAGCGCACCGGGGCTCACCTCCCCTTCGTGCTGCTCGGCGCGCCCGGGGACGCGCGAATCGGCTGTCACGTGCCGGCAGGCGAGCTGCGCGCGGCGGTGACTGAGCTGCAGCACGCCGCTAGATAGAGCCGCGGCTCGTACAGACGTCTCCCGGTCGGAGGTGTGTGCGACTGCCGGTAGGCTCTGCGCAACAGATGCCCGGCCCGGTTCGCATAGAGGTGATGCACGGGGTCAACCTGAACATGCTCGGCAGGCGCGAGCCCGAGCACTACGGCACACTCACGCTCGACGAGCTCGAGCGCCGGATCGAAGGGTTCGCGACCGAGATGGGCGTCGAGACGCGCTTCTTTCGCACGAACTTCGAGGGCGAGTACGTCGAGCACCTGCACAACCTGCGCGAGCTCGTCGACGCCGTCGTGCTGAACCCCGGGGCGTGGACGCACTACTCGTGGGCGATCCACGACGCGCTCGCCACCGCCGCGCTGCCAGCGGTCGAGGTCCACCTTTCCAACGTGAAGGCGCGCGAGCCGTGGCGGCGGATCTCGGTGATCGAGGACCTGTGCGTCGCATCGGTCGCCGGCAAGGGACCCGACGGATACCGGCTGGCGCTCGAGCGACTGCGCGACGAGCTCGGCGACCGCGACTCGTGAACGAGCTCGCTCGCGCCACGCTGCTCGCGGCGGAGCTGCGCGCACTGGACGTCGATCGGCTGCTCGTGAGCACGCCCGTCAACGTGCGCTACCTGACGGGCTACACCGGCTCGAGCGGTCTCGCCGTGATCGCCGCCGGCGAGCACACGTCACATCGCTTCTTCACCGACTTCCGCTACGCCACCCAGTCGACCGAGCAGGTCCCCGAGGGCTTCGAGCGCGAGATCTCGCCCGCTGACCTGCTCGAGGCCGTGGCACGCGCGCTCGGTCCGGGAGCGCTCGAGGGTGAACGGACGCTCGGCTTCGACGACGCGTCGCTGACCGTCAAGCAGCACGCACGCCTGCGCGAGCTGCTCGCGTCCGGGTGGGAGCTCGTACCGTGCGCGGGCGTCGTCGAGCGCCTGCGCGAAGTCAAGGACGAGCAGGAGATCGCCCGCATACGCGCTGCGACCGAGCTCGCCGACCAGGCGCTCATAGGCGTGCTCGAGGCGGGCGTCGTTGGGCGCACCGAGCGCGACGTGGCGATCGAGCTCGAGCTGCGCATGCGCCGTCTCGGCGCCCAGGCGCCGAGCTTCCCGCCGATCGTCGCCAGCGGCGCGCACGGCGCGCTCCCTCACGCCGAGCCACGCGACGTCGAGATCGCACGGGGCGCGCTGCTCACGATCGACTGGGGCGCCCACCTGGACGGCTATTGCTCGGATTGCACTCGGACCTACGCCACCGGCCGGCTTCCCGCGGATGCGACCGAGGTCTACGAGCTCGTCCTGCGCGCGCAGGAAGCAGCGCTCGCCGCGTTGCGTGCCGGTATCAGTGGCCGCGAGGCCGATGGTGTGGCGCGCGCGATCATCGACCAGGCGGGCCACGCCGAGCGCTTCGGCCACGGCGTGGGGCACGGCGTGGGGATGGAGATCCACGAGGCTCCGCGCCTGTCGCGCACCGCGGGCGAGGAGCCGTTGCGCGCCGGCAACGTCGTCACCGTGGAGCCGGGTGTCTACGTACCCGGGCGCCTCGGCGTGCGCATCGAGGATCTAGCTTTGGTGGGTGACGGCGGGCACGAGCGGCTTACGAGCCTGCCGAAGGAGCTTACGCTCGTCGACTAGGACGCGTCCCGGCGTGCACGAGGCAAACGCGAGCGACACGGCGAGCGGTAGCGACCAGGCCAGGAAGAACGCAGCCTGAGCGTCAGCCGAGGCGCGCGTGGGCAACCATTCGAAGCCGATCCACGCCAGCGCCGTCAACGACAGCGTCAGCAGAGGCGGGCGCTCGCTGAAGGCACCGACCTCCCACGCGAGCAGCGCGAAGACGAACGGCAGCAGGTAGTAGACCGTGTCCCACGTATCGAGGATGCAACGCAACAGGAGCAGCAGCGCCAATGCCAGCAACGCGTCCGGCTCCAGCAGCCTCGCGCCGGCCCCGGAGCGCCACCGCCGCGTCAACCACAGCGTCGCCGTCAGCGCAAGTCCCGTGAGGAGAATGAGCGGGTGACTGACCATGCCCACCCAGGAGGGACCGACGCGGTAGCCGGGCTTGGGCGCTCCGAACAGGCCATGTACGAGCGCTCCGTGGTGCCCTAGGAACCACCATGCCTGCCATGGCTGGAAGATCGTCGCCGGTGGCGCGGCGGCGCCACGGGCGCCCGTCACAAAGCTTCCCGAGGAGACGAGCGCCAGAGGGGCCATAATGGCCGCGGCGGTTACGGCCGCGAGCGCGATGCAAGAGAGTCGCCGTTTCGCGGGGAGCGCCAGGATGATCGGTCCGGCGGCGAGCAGGGCCCACTCCTTGTTGGCGATCGCCATGCCAAGTGTCGCCGCGGCTAGCAGCGGGCGGTCGCGGCTCGCGAGCAGCACGGCCGCCACGCATAGGCATGCGCCCAGCAGCTCCTCGGGATGGCCCAGCTCGAGTGCGCGCAAGGTCAGGGGGTTCGCCACGCACAGTCCGAGCGCCACCCCCCAGGAGAGGGTCGAGCGGCCGTTCGCGCGCATCCGACCGACGAGCCACATTCCGAGCATGGCCGCGGCCAGCAGGCAGGGAAGCGCGAGCATGCGGTACATCGCGAGCTGTCCCCCTCCCCAAAGCCCGGGCAGGAGAGCAAACGGCGCGCGCTCGATCAGCGAGCCGCCGTATGCAGGCGCGATCCTCAGGAACTCCAGCACGTGGCCGTGCACAAGCGCGTCGACCGCTGGGCGCGCCTCGTTGTCGTAGTCGTTCCAGGCGAACCCATACAGGCCCAGCCATGCCATCGCGGCGCTGCCGGCGCCGGCCATGGATGCGCACAGGGCGTTTTCGCGCGCGATCCGCCTCACCCGATCTACATCGGCCGGAAGGGTGCGCAGCTTAAGGTTCGGCGCTCAGCCGGCGCGCCCGCGCGAGGCCGCCACGCGGCGGAAGAGGTCGGTGACGCCGAATCTCGGGGCGAGACGCTCGACGAGTCCTGGTGCGAGCTGCGCCAGGGCGAGCATCGGACGGATCGGCGCGCCGCTCTCCACGATTTCGGCGCGATCGCCGCGAATCGCCCGCACGACGGCCTCGGCGATCTTCTCCGTCGTAGTCTCGCCCATCATGCGATTCGAGCGGTGGCCCTCCGCGGCCATCCGAGCGTACATGCCGTCACCCGCGATGAACCCGGGACACACGACCGAGAAGCCGATCGGCGCGTCCAGGTACTCGGCGCGCAACGACTGCGTCAGCCCGATCAGCCCCGCCTTCGTGGCGGCATATGGCTCGTTGAACGCAGGTCCGACCTTGCCGGCCACGGACGCGATGAACACGACATGCCCGCGTCCGCGCTCGAGCATTCCCGGTGTGAGCCGGTGCGTGAGCAGCAACGGCGCCGTCAGGTTCACGTCCACCATCGAGGTGAGCTCGTCGCGCGTGTAGCTCGTAAACGCGCCGATCGCCTCCACGCCAGCGTTGTTGACCAGGACGTCGACCGGTCCGAGGACCGCCTCCACGCTCTCTGTCAGCGCGTCCACACGCGACAGGTCGGACAGGTCCGCGGGGACCGCGGTCGATTGCGCCCCGAGCCCACGCAGCTCCTCGGCGACCCGCTCCAGCGCATCCTCGCGACGCCCGGACACCGCGACGTTCATCCCCTCGCGCGCGAGGCGCCGCGCGATATGGGTCCCAAGCCCTCCGGAGGCGCCGGTCACGAGCGCCACACGACCTTGCAGGTTCTTCACGCGATGTCCCTTCGCCGGTTGATGACGATCATAGGGCTGGTTTGCGCCTGCCGTCGGGTCGGTGTGCGCACGCGTTGCTCCCAGGCTCTGCGGGGCCGGCCCGCTACTCTCTCGCTCGTGATCACGACCAACCAGTTCAAGAACGGCAATCACATCGACGTGGAGGGGACGATCTTCAAGATCCTCGAGTTCCAGCACGTCAAGCCTGGGAAGGGCGGCGCGTTCGTGCGCACGAAGCTGCGCAGGGCCTCCGACGGCGCGGTGATCGACCGCACGTTCCGCGCCGGGGAGAAGTTCCGGCCGGTGCGGACCGAGGCGCGCAAGATGCAGTTCCTCTACACCGACGGCTCCGACGCCCACTTCATGGACACCGAGTCCTTCGAGCAGATCGCGGTGCCCGAAGCGAGTCTCGCCGACGCGCTGCGCTGGACGCCGCCGAGCAGCGCGGTGGATGTGCTGTTCATCGACGAGGAGCCGTCGGACATCCAGTTGCCGAGCGCGGTCGACCTCGCTGTGACCCAGACGGAGCCGGGGTTGCGGGGGGATACGGCTTCGGGTGGCGGGAGCAAGCCCGCGACGCTCGAGACGGGCGCCGTGATCCAGGTCCCGTTGTTCATCGAGGTGGGGGAGAAGATTCGCGTGGACACGCGCTCGGGCGACTACGTGTCGCGAGCGTAGGAGTCGGATGCGCCGGTCCGAGCAGCGTCGGGCGGCGGTGTTCGCGCTCTACCAGCACGATCTGACCGGAAGGCCGCTCGAGGAGACGCTGGGGCCGGACGCTTCGCCGCTCGCGAGCGCCCTCGCGCACGCGGCTGTCGATCGTGCGCAAGAGCTCGACGAGGTGATCGACCGCCATGCCCACGGCTGGGCGGTCCAGCGCATCCAGCCGCTCGAGCGCAGCATCATGCGGGTAGCTCTGATCGAGCTGCTGCACCCCGGCGCGGCGCCCGCCGACACTCCGATTCCCGCCGAGGGGGCGATCGAGGAGGCGATCGAGAGCGCCAAGACGTTCTGCGGGTCAGACGCGCCGGCGTTCGTCAACGGCGTGCTGGCGGCGGTCTTGCGCGAGGTGCGCCAGAATGCTCCACACAAATGAGCTTGGAGCGGATCGACGATCTCATCGAGCGACTGGAGCGCGCGGCCGAGCAGCTGCGCTCGGGTGAGCTGTCAGCCGACGCGGCGGCCACGATGGTCGAGGACTGCGCGGCGCTCGCGACGCAAGCCTCCGCCGAGCTCGAGCGTCAGGCGCGCGCCGAGGTCTCGCAGCCCGCTCCGGGCCAGGATTCGCTTCTCTAGACGCCGGTCGCAGCTCGTGGAAGCCACCTATCCGGAGCACCTGCGTGAGGAGGTGGAGCGCTACTTGGAGGGCATGCATTTCTCCGAAGCGGCGCTGACGTCCGGTTTGGAGGAGGCGATGCGCTATTCGCTGCTGGCTACAGGAAAGCGCATTCGACCTGTACTGGCGCTGGCGACGGCGCACGCGGTCGGCTTGCCGCGCGAGGAGGCCATGCCGTTGGCGGCGACGCTCGAGCTGATCCATACGTATTCGCTGATTCACGACGACCTGCCGGCGATGGACGACGACGAGTTGCGCCGGGGCATGCCGACGTGCCACGTCAAGTTCGGCGAGGACGTCGCGATCCTCGCGGGAGACGGCCTGTATGCGGAGGCGTTCCGCCACCTCCTCACTGAGCAGCGCTCGCCGCCGG
>DASUDH010000145.1:0-4135 GCA_036275675.1 Solirubrobacteraceae bacterium
GGCGACAACGTGGTGGAGCGCTCCCTAAGCATGGGCTGGTACGAAGGTCCGACACTGCTGGAGCTGCTCGAGCAGGTGGAGGTGGCCTACGACCATCCGTATGACACGCCCGCGCGTTTTCCCGTGCAGTGGGTGATCCGCCCGTCCGGACCGAACGGCAGCGACTACCGCGGCTATGCGGGCCAGCTCGCGAGCGGCGCCTTTCAGGTGGGCGAGGAGGTCGTCGTGCTTCCCGCGGGACGGCGGACGAGCATCGCCGCCATCGACACCTACGACGGCGAGCTGAGCGAGGCGCTCGCGCCGATGTCGGTCACGCTGAAGCTGAGCGACGAGCTCGACATCTCCCGCGGTGAGACCATCTGCCGTCCCGACGAGGCTCCGACCGTGGCCCGCGAGCTGGAGGCGGACGTGTGCTGGATGACCGACCAGCCGCTACGCCGGGGCGGGCGCTACATCGTGAAGCACACGACACGCGAGGTGACGGCGATCGTGGACGAGCTGCGCGACCACGTCGACGTGCACACGCTCGAGCGCGCGGACGCGCCGCAGGAGCTAGCGCTGAACGACATCGGCCGGGTGCGCCTGCGCACGAGCGCCCCACTCGTCTTCGACTCGTACGAGAGCAACCGCAGAACCGGCAGCTTCATCCTGATCGACGAGGCCACCGACAACACGGTGGGCGCTGGTCTGGTCGCGAGTTAAATAAGCTCCCGGCCCGATGTTCTCGAAGGTCCTTGTAGCCAACCGCGGCGAGATCGCCGTACGCATCGTGCGCGCCCTGGAGGAGATGGGCATCGCCTCCGTGGCGGTCTACTCGGAGCTCGACAGAGACGCCCTGCACGCAAAGCGCGCCGATGAGGCCTACAACCTTGGGGACGGGCCGGCGGCCGATAACTACCTGAACGTCGAGAAGATCCTCGAAGTGGCCGAGCGCTCGGGCGCCGAGGCGATCCACCCGGGATACGGATTCCTCGCCGAGAACGCCCCCTTCGCGCAAGCGTGCGAGGACGCGGGGGTCGTGTTCGTCGGTCCGCCCCCGAGCGCGATCGAAGCGATGGGCTCGAAGACGAGAGCGCGCGAGCTGATGCAGGCCGCCGGGGTGCCGATCGTGCCGGGCACGACCGAGCCGGTGGCGAGCGTCGCCGATGCGCTGAAGATCGCCAAGAAGGAGATCGGCTTCCCGGTCGCGGTCAAGGCCGCGGGCGGCGGCGGCGGCAAGGGCTTCCGCGTCGCGCTTTCAGAGGACGAGCTCGAGGGAGCGTTCGAGGGCGCAAGCCGCGAGGGCGAGAAGTTCTTCTCGGACCCGACCGTCTACCTGGAGCGCTACCTGCCTGATCCCCGCCACGTGGAGGTCCAGGTCCTCGCCGACCGCCACGGCAACGTTATCCATCTCGGCGAGCGCGACTGCTCGATCCAGCGCCGCCACCAGAAGGTGATCGAGGAGTCCCCGGCCCCTGGGTGGATCGTCGACGAGGAGCTGCGCGCGCGCATCGGTCAGATCGGCGTGGAGGCCGCGCGCGCGGTGAGCTATGTCGGCGCCGGCACGATCGAGGGGTTGCTGCAGGAAGGCGAGTACTTCTTCCTGGAGATGAACACGCGCGTGCAGGTGGAGCACTGCGTGACCGAGATGACCACGGGCGTGGACATCGTCAAGGAGGGCATTCGCGCGGCGGCTGGCGAGGAGCTATCGGTGCGCCAGGGGGACGTCTCGTTGCGGGGACACGCGATCGAGTGCCGCATCAACGCCGAGGACGCCTCCAAGAACTTCGCGCCCGCGCCGGGCAGGATCGGGACCTACTCCGAGCCGAAAGGCCCAGGCGTGCGCGTGGACTCCGGTGTGGAGGCGGGCGGGGAAGTCTCGCCTATGTACGACCCGATGGTGGCGAAGCTGATCGTGTGGGACGCGGACCGCGCCCAGGCCACCAGGCGCATGCTGCGGGCGCTCGATGAATACGAGATCGAGGGACTGAAGACGCTGATCCCCTTCCACAAGGCGCTGCTTCAGACCGATCAGTGGGCGAAAGGCGAGACCTGTCGCGACCTGCTCGAGGACCGTGCCTGGCTGAAGACGCTTGCGTTCGAGAAGCCCGCCGCTGAGAGCGACACGGACGAGGAGCAGGCGACGGTCGAGCAGACCTACACGGTGGAGGTCGCGGGGAAGCGCTTCGACGTGAGGGTGGTCGGAGCGCCGCTCGCGGGCGGCGGCGCCCTGAACGGCTCCTCACCGGCAGCCGCGCAGGCCCCCAAGCGCTCCTCCAGGACGGCCGGCGGATCATCGACCAGGTCGTCGCGGACGAGCGGCGGTCCGGACACGCTCTCCTCACCGCTGCAGGGGAACATGTGGAAGGTGCTCGTCAAGCAGGGCGACACGGTGGCTGAGGGTCAGCTCCTGTGCATCATCGAGGCGATGAAGATGGAGAACGAGATCACCGCTCACAAGGCGGGCACGATCTCAGAGCTCCCGATCGCCGAGGGCGAGCCGATCGCGGCGGGTGCACCGATCGCCACGATCAGGAGCGACCAGGCCGGCACGGAGAGCTGAGCACACGAGAACGACCAAACCGGCTCGGGGAGCCAAGCGGACAAGAGCGACCAAACCCGGTGCGGAGAGCCAAAGCGGACAAGAGCGACCAAACCGGCAGCGAGGGCTGAGACTCCACGAGAGACCGGCCAAGGCCGCCGCGGAAGGCGCGCTCGAACAAGGTTGGCGCGCAAATCAGACAAAGAGCGAGGGTGACTATGTCAGCAGTCGACTACACCGCCGTGGCCGCCGGCCTGAGCAAGGCGATCCCGTTCAACGTGCACCTGGGCCTCGAGACGATTACCGTCGCCGAGGACCACGGTGTGGTGCGTCTGCCGGATGACGAGCGCTTGCGCAACCACGTCGGCTCGCAGCATGCTGGAGGACTGTTCTCGGCTGGCGAGGCAGCCTCGGGGGCCGCGTTCGTGGGCGCTTTCCTGGACATCATGGGCGAGATAACTCCGCTGGCCGAGTCGGCTGAGATCGCCTACAAGAAGCTGGCCAGGGGCCAGATCACCGCGACGGGACGCTTCACAGAGGACAGCCACGCGCTCAAGGCGAAGCTCGCCGAGGAGGGACGCGTGCGCTTCCCGATCCAGGTGGAGATGACCGACGCTGGCGGCAATTTGGTCGCCGAGATGGAGGTCAGCTGGTACGTGCGCCGCAACGACGCGGCTGGCTAAGAGCCAGTTGCATAACGAACACAGATATGGTTTGCGTAATCGGTGCTCAGGGAACGCTTGGCAGTGCAGTTGTCAAGCAATTCGAAGCAGCCGGATGGAGGGTGCATCCGGCGGGTCGTCGACCTGACAAGCGCGAGGGGTTCATACAAGTTGACCTCGATCGCGCCGAGACCGTGGAGCCGCTCCTGGAGCGGGTCGATCTGATCGTCAGCACGGTTTGCCATACGAGTTTGAACGAGGAGAGGCTGGTCCTCGAACGAGGCGGCGTCCTCGTCAACTGCACTCACTTTCATCGCAAGGAAATGGCCTCCTTGGCCGCCAGCGTGCAGGAAGCCAAGGGAACCGTCCTGCTAAATGCAGGCCTGGTCCCCGGCATTTCCAACCTCGCGGCAGCCAAGCTGCTCAAAAAACACCCACAGGCTGATTGCCTGGAGGTTGCCCTCACGGTTCTGAACAAGGGGACAGCGGGCAGAGAGGGCGGAGAGATCGTCTACGAAGGGTTGACATCACCGGGCAAGCACCCGGTGATGAAGCTGTCATTGCCAGAGCCTTTCGGTGAACTTCCCTGCATAGGGGCTACTTCCCAAGAGGAGGACTTTGGCTTCGGAGGGGTAGCGGGCTCGCGCGACGTAAAGCTCTATCTCGCCTTCGGCGATAGATGGTTGAGCGTCTTCCTGAGAGCCCACAACGCTCTGGGCCTGTTGCGCATTATGCCCAAAGTGCTCTTTAGGGTCAATCGCGGGCCACAGGCAGAGCCTTCGCGCGAGCCCACGGTGATCTGGCTCGGAGCGCGCCGCGGTGCCGAGAGACTCGGTGCCTCGATTGTGCAGTGCGAAGGGGATTACCGTACGACCGCGGCAGCCGGCCATCTGTTCAGCGAAAGGTTGTTTGCCGATAGCCGACCTGGTTGCTTTAGTCCCCAGGACCTCTT
>DASUDH010000146.1:0-5305 GCA_036275675.1 Solirubrobacteraceae bacterium
ACCGGCCCATTCGAGCTGAAGAGCTGGCAGACAGGGCGGCAGATCACGCTCACGCGCAACCCCCACTACTGGGATGCGACGCTCGAGCCAAAGGTCCAAACCCTGATCTTCAAGTTCATCACCGACCCGACGACGCTGATCGACGGGCTCGCCTCCGGTGAAATCGATGGTACCTACGAAGTACCGATCCAGGGCATCCAGCGGATCGAATCCGCGGGCAGGATGTTCTACGGCCTCTCCACCAACCAGGGCATCCTGCAGCCGATCCAGACCACCGGCCTCAGTAAGAACACGAAGATCCGCGCAGCGATCTCGCTCGCCATCGATCGCGAAGGTATAGCCCAGACGATCTTCCAAGGTCGTGCTGTCCCCGAGCTCGCCGCGGTCCCGCCCGACTCGTTCTCCTATGCGACTTCGCGGTACCGCGACTGGTACCTGAAAGTCGGGACGCCGACGAAACCAGACATCGCCGCCGCGAAGAAGCTCGTCCAAGAAGCCGGCAGTCCCGCAGGGACGATGACGATCGGCATCCAGCAGGGCGATCCCCAGTCGCTCGCGGTCGCCACGGCGATCCAGTCGGCGGCCAGGCAGATCGGCTTGAATATGGCCGTCAAGACGCTGCCCACGACCCAATATGAAGAACTGATCTTCTCTGAAAAGGCACGCAAGGGCATCGACTGGACGACTGGCAATAACAACTACATCGACCAATCCGAACCGCTGCAGGTCCTCTACTACTGGGGCCGCAGCAACTCGCCCTACAACCTCGACGGCTTCAAGGACCCTGAAGTCGACAGCCTGTTCGCGCAGGCGCGCGCGCAGGCCGACCCGGAAAAGCGCGCGGAACTGGCGATCAAGGCGTTCGGTAAGTGGGTCGCTCCCGTCAACAACATCCCTCTATACATCTATGCCGAGCGGCTGTTCATGAACAGCCGCATCACCGGCGCGCCCGCGTCATTCTCCACACTCCTCTACTACCCGTGGGCCGCCGCGCTCGGCGGCAGTGGCTAGCAGAGAAAGTCTCCCCGGCCGTCGCTCCGTCCGTATCGAAAGGGGCGCGGCGACTGCCGGGTTCATTGGGCGGCGGCTCGTGCGCACGGCCGCGACGCTGCTGATCTCGAGCTTTGCGATCTTCGCCGCGCTGTACCTCGCGCCCGGCAGCCCGATCGCCTTTCTCACGCACGGCCACAGTCTCGCACCCGAAGCGATTCACTCGATCGAAGCGGAATATCACCTCAACCATCCATTCCTCGAGCGCTACTGGCTGTGGCTGACGGGGCTCCTGCACGGCGACCTCGGCCGCTCCGCGATCACGCGTGAACCGGTCTCCACGCTGCTCGCGCCACGCATCGGCGTGACTCTCACGCTGATCGCGATGGGGGCGATCCTGATCGTCCTGGGCGGGATCGTGCTCGGCGTGCTCGCGGGCGTGCGCGGACGGCGCACCGATGCGACCATAACGACCGCGACGGCCGTCGGCATGGCGATGCCGTCGTTCGTGACCGCCACCCTGCTTATCAACTACTTCGCGCTGAAGCTCGGCTGGTTTCCCGTGTTCGGGGCGGGCAGCGGCTTCGCCGACCGCCTATGGCACCTTACGCTGCCCGCGATATCGCTGGCGCTCGGGCTCGTCGCGTACGTCACGCTGATCACGCGCGCTGCCGTTCGCGCCGAGATGGGCAGCGAGCACAGCGAAACTGCGCGCGGGCGCGGGCTGCGCGAGCGGCTTGTAATCAGGCGCCACGTCGTGCGCAACGCGCTGATCCCAGTCACGACCGTCGCGGGCATCACTGTCGCGAGCCTGGTCGCGGGCGTAGCGGTCGTCGAGAAGGCCTATGAATTGCCGGGGATCGGCGCCTATCTGGTCGATTCGGTCACGAACAACGACTTCGCGGTCGTGCAGGCGATCTGCCTGATCCTCGTCGTCGTCTATGTCCTCGTCAACGCGATCGTGGACATCGGCTACCTGTTCCTCGACCCGCGCCTGCGGGGGCGCGCGTCGCGGTGAGGAGCGGCGAGATGGTCCCCGGCGACGTCGCCGACGGTACGGTCCTCAGCGGTGCGCCGCGCGAGCAACGGCCGTCGCGGGGATCGCGGGCACGGGCGCTTCTGCGGCTTGCACGCCGCGACCCGGTCGCGACCGCGTGTGTCGCGCTGCTCGTGCTCGTCGCGTTCGTCGCGTTGCTCGCGCCGCTGCTCGCGCCGTACGCGCCCGACCAGGTCGATCTCTCCAGCGCATATCTCGGCCCGTCGTTCGAACACCTGCTCGGCACCGACGCCTCCGGGCGCGACATCTTCTCGCGCCTGTTGTTCGGAGCACGCACGAGCCTGCTCGGTCCGCTCGGGGTCGTCGCGATCTCGGCCGTCGCGGGGGTCGCGCTGGCGCTCGTCGCCGCCTGGTTCGGCGGCTTCGCCGACACGACGATCTCGGCTGGCGTCGATGTGCTCTTCTCCTTCCCCGGGCTGCTCTTGGCGATCATCGGCGCCGCGGTGTTCGGCGCCGGCCTGGGGGCGCCCGTGGTCGCCTTTGGGATCGCCTACACGCCGATCATGGCGCGCCTCGTGCGCGGCGCGGCGCGGCGCGAGCGCGAGCTGCCGCACATCGCCTGCGCGACCGTGCTCGGCCTGCCGTCGCTGCGGATCGTGCTGCGTCATCTGCTGCCGAACCTGTGGCCCTTGATCCTCGCGCAGCTGACGATCGAGTTCGGCTACGCGACGATCGACATCGCCGCGATCTCCTTCCTCGGGCTCGGCGTGCAGCCGCCCACCTCCGACTGGGGGCTGATGGTCGCGCAGGGGCGCCCGGCGATCCTCGCTGGCCACCCCGGCGAGGCGATCTACCCTGGGATCGCGCTCGTGCTCGTCGTGCTCGCCGTGATGGTGCTCGGACGCCGTCTCGCCGACCGCTCGGGCAGGCGACTGTGAGCGCGCGGGCGCCAGCCCCCGCCGGTCCGGGGGACGGCGCGGCCAGCGGCGCGCTGCTTGAGATCGACGGCCTGCGCGTCGATCTGCCCACGCGCGAGGGGATGCGCACGATCCTCGATGGCGTCTCGCTGCGCGTCGGCGCCGGCGAGGCGGTCGGGCTCGTCGGCGAGTCCGGCTCGGGCAAGACGATGACGGCGCGCTCGATCGTGCGGCTGCTGCCGCCGGGCGCCGCGCTCTCGGGCGAGATCGGCTTCCGGGACTCCTCGGTGCTCGAGCTCGAGGGCGAGCGGCTGCTGCGCTACCGCGCCGGCGACGTCGCGATGATCTACCAGGACCCGCGCGCGCACATCAACCCTGTACGCCGCGTCGGCGACTTCCTCACGGAGGCGCTCGTGCTCGTGCTCGGCGTGGCGCGCGCGGAGGCGACTCGGCGGGTCGTGCGGCTGCTCGGCGAAACGGGCGTGGCCGACCCCGAGCAGCGCCTGCGCCAGTACCCGCACGAGCTCTCCGGCGGCGAGTTGCAGCGCGTGATGATCGCCGCGGCGCTCGCCGGCGAGCCGAGGCTGCTGATCGCCGACGAGCCGACGACGGCGCTCGACGTGACTACGCAGTCGGAGGTGATGGCGCTGATCGACGAGCTGCGCCGCGCGCGCGGGCTCGCGCTGCTGTTCATCACGCACGACCTCGACCTCGCCGCCTCGGTATGCGACCGCACCGCGGTCATGTACCGGGGCACGATCGTCGAGGACCGGCCCTCGGCGGAGTTGCACGCCGATCCGCGCCACCCCTACAGCGCGAGTCTGATCGCCGCGAGGCCGAGCCTCACCGCGCCGCCGCGCCGCCCGTCCAGTGGCGCTACGACGATCCGATCCGGCGGCGCCATGCCGATGCCGTCGGGCGGCGCCATACCGACATCGTTGGTCGGCGCTACGCCGGTACCGTCAGTCCGCACGGACCGCAGTCCCGCGCGCGAGACCCCGGTGCTCGCGGTCTCTTCTCTGCGCAAGTCCTTCCGCGTGCGCGGTTCCGACCGCCGGCACGCCGACTTCCTCGCGGTGCAGGACATCTCGTTCGCCCTCGACGCCGGCCGCTCGCTGGCGATCGTCGGCGAGTCCGGCTCGGGCAAGACGACGATCGCGCGGATGATCGTCGGGCTGGAGGCGCCGAGCGCCGGCGCGATCTACGTGGCCGGGCGCCCACGCACCGAGCCACCGCGCCGCGCGCGCGAGCGACGCCTGCGCGGGCACGAGGCGCAGATCGTCTTCCAGGACCCATACGCCTCGCTGGACCCGCGCCAGCGCGTCGGCGCGGCACTCGGCGAGGTGCTCGACCTGCACTTCCGCCCGACGCCCGCCGAGCGCGAGCGCCGTGTCGCGCAGTTGCTCGCGGACGTCAGGCTCGAACCAGAGCACGCTCGCGCGTTGCCGCGCGCGCTCTCGGGTGGTCAGCGCCAGCGCGTCGCGATCGCGCGCGCTCTCGCCGCGCAGCCACGGCTGTTGATCCTCGACGAGGCGGTCTCCTCGCTCGACGTGTCCACGCTGGCGCAGATCCTCGAGCTGCTCGCGGAGCTGCGCGCCGCGACCGGGGCCTCGTATGTGGTCATCTCCCACGACCTCGCCGTCGTGCGCCAGATCAGTGACGAGCTGATCGTGATGCGCGAGGGGCACATCGTCGAGCGCGGCGCGACCGCGCAGGTGCTCGCGGCGCCCCAGCACCCCTACACACGCCTGCTGCTCGACTCCGTGCCGCGACCCGGTTGGAAGCCGCGCAGGCTCGATGCATACGCGAGCTCGCCGGTGGCCGGCTCGAGGGCCTCCGACTAGAGGCTTGGTGTGGGTTGGTGGCGGGGGAGGGGGTGGTGTTGATGTAACGAGGAGAGCCTCCAGCTTTGTCAACTCGTGAGTGGGGCACGAGATGGATCCTTCGCTGGAGACCCTTGTCGCCGCAGCCTACGTATTCGCCTGCTCGTTGTCGATTGACGGGAACACCTACCGGGTTCTCGTCAGTACTACAACTTCCTACTCGAGCGTACACCGAAGGCCAAGCCCGAGGAGCCTCGCGCTTGGCGCAAGGACGAGTACCCGGGCTGATCGCGTCTCATCGCAGTCCTCCGGTCTCTATGCTTCACTCGGCAGCCTATTCCCGGTGCGTACTCGCGCTCGCGAACTCTGTTCTCGCCAGACACCTGCGTACAGTCGCTTCGTACTCCTGCGGTGTCATGGGCAGACCATTCCTAGTCACTTCGCTAGCTCCGTGCGGGACTTCGTGCCGGTTGGGAGTATGTTTCGCAGCTCGGACTCGTTCCCGCTTGAGGCATCCTTGCGCCTTGACTATTTCTTGTGTGCTCGGGGCTGGTGTCCTAGTGTCCACGGTCGCGGTT
>DASUDH010000147.1:0-2315 GCA_036275675.1 Solirubrobacteraceae bacterium
AACCTCGCGCTCGTGATGATCGGCGGCGCGTTCATCTCCTACGTCCTCCCGCCGTTTGCGCAGGCGCATACACCTGTCGGTCCCGTTGGGATCGGTGTCGTCGTCTTCATCAACACCTTCTTCATCGTCGTGGCGCAGGTACCGGCGACACGGGTGGTGGCGCGGATGCGCCGCACACACGCTCTGGCCGTCACCAGCGCGATATTTGCAATCGGCCTACTCGCGGTCCTACTCGCAACGCTCACGCACTCGACGCTCGCCGCTACCACCGTCTTGGCCGGCGTCGCGATCGTGATCGCGGTGGCCGAGTGTGGCCAGTTCATCCTGCTCGGCCCGCTCGTCGCGGAGATCGCGCCGCCGCATCTGCTCGGCCGCTACATGTCGCTCTACCAGCTCAGCTTCCTGGTCGGCGTGGCTCTCGGCCAGGCGGTCGGCGGCGTGCTGCTCGGAACGTCACCCGACACCATCTGGTGGGGCGGCGCCTTCGCAATGGCACTGACCGGAGCCGGCTTCCTTCGACTCGGAAACCGGATACCCGACCCCCTCCTGCCGACAAAATCCCCGCCGCTGCAGGCCGCGCCAGAGGCCACCTGATGCGCCGACTGCCGGCCGGTTACCCAACCCTGACCGACTCCACTTCGAGGAGGCCCCCATCCATGAAAGCTCTTGTCAGCTCTGACAAGCTCCCCGCTCCGGCCGGGCCGTATTCACCGGGTCTGACGGTCGGTGAGTGGATCTTCCTGTCCGGCCAAGGCGGCTTCGATCCGAACACGGGCAAGGTGGTTAGCGACGATCTGGTCGAACAAACCGAGCAGACCTTCAACAACATCGAGACCGTGCTCGAGGCTGCCGGAGCATCGATCGACGACGTCATTTCGTGCCTTGTTCACCTCGTCGACCTGGCTGATTTCCCCGCGTTCAACGCGGTCTACGAGCAGAAGTTCACGGGGGTGAAGCCGGTGCGGACAACGGTGCGCGCGGACCTCGTCGCCGGCCTACTCGTCGAGATCACCGTGGTCGCTCGAGCTTCCTAGCCGAGCGATGGAGTTCGCCGCCATTCGAGGTCGCAGCTCTCCGATTCGATCGGAGTACACAACACTGACGCCCTAAGGAGGGAGAACTGATGAGCGCGTATTCGATCGTGAACCTGAAAGAGGAGGTCGAGGACTCTATGGGCGAGCGCGCGCCGGGGATCGAGGGGCGGTTCGCGCGCAAGCAGCTCGACTCCGAGCACCTTGGAATCTCCTATCTGCGGTATAGCCCCGGCGTCCGCTCACCTTCGGCGCATAGCCACCGCGAACAGGAGGAGGCCTACGTCGTCATCGGTGGCTCCGGACAAGTCAGACTCGACGACGAGATCCGCGAGCTCCGCTTCTGGGACGTCGTTCGCGTCAATCCCGCAACGGTGCGGGCATTCGAAGCCGGCGACGACGGCCTCGAGCTTATCGCCATCGGCTCCGATCGCCCGGACGGTGGCGACGGCGTCTTCGTAGACCCAGCCTGGATCGACTGAGCGGCGGCGTGCGCTCCAGGGAAGTACGCAGCGCGGGAGGTGTGTATGCAGAACTACGACATCAGATATGACGACAAGTACGGTCAGCTTGCGCGGATCGACGTAGCCGCAGAGGGCGCGGGGTATCGGCCGTGGGTGAATCAGACGCTCACGAGCGTGAATGACTCCGTCGTCCGACTTGCCGTGATCGAGGGCGAGCTCGTCGACTGGCACAGCCACGAGCACGAAGACGAGTTCTTTCTCGTGCTCGAGGGAGAGCTCGAGCTCGAGGTGGAGGGGCGGGAGCCATTCGTCCTTGGTGTGCACCAGGGTGTGACGATCCCGCGTGGCGTCCTTCACCATCCGCGCGCGCACGGACGCACGGTCCTGCTGATGGTGGAGCCCGCCACGGTGATCCCGACCGGGAACGATTGACTGAGGGATCGCGCCGAAAGGCCGCAACGGAAGCGCGCTCGCGCATGGGAGTGGAGCACCTGTGACAGGTCTCTGCTGCCCATCTGCTGCCCGAGACCCTTCCAAGTGAGCTACTTACTGGAAACGCTGCGCAAGACCGCCGGCGTGGTCATTGGCCTATCGAATCGCCAGACGACGGATGCCTCCATTTGCAGGCATTTCGAAGACGGGAGCGACGGGACTCGAACCCGCGACCTCCGGCGTGACAGGCCACTTCGATCATCGCAGCATCAACGACGACCGGTCTGGGATGCCTCTGGTGACAAGCATTCTTTGGGCCTCGGATCGCGATGCCCGCGTCGCTGCGCGGCTTCGTTCGAAGTGTTTGCTGCCCTCTTGCTGCCCGCTG